>JBIQJX010000001.1:59558-69581 GCA_044507105.1 Nitrosomonas sp. | reverse complement strand
CAGGCTCACAGTCTCCAGACATGAAGGCCTGCTTGCTGCAGGGCTTGTGTTTCAAATTGCGACTTGACATCGATGAAACAGCCGCGTTCGATGATTTTGGCCAGAATCTCCGGAAGTGGTTTTCTGGTGAATTCCTGATGGGCTACTGTAACAATCAGCGCATGTGCACATGGCAAATCTTCCCATGATTCAAGTGTGATCCCATATTCATGCTTTGCCTCTTCAGCTTCCGCGACCGGATCATGCACGTGCACGTCAACCCCGTAATCTTTAAGTTCTTTTATAACGTCGGCAACCTTTGAATTCCTGAGGTCCGGGCAGTTTTCTTTGAACGTTAGCCCAAGCACATTGACTTGTGCACTTTTTACATTGAAGCCGGCTTTGATGATCTGCTTGATAGTTTGTTCTGCAACATGTTTAGCCATCGTATCATTGATGCGGCGACCGGCCAGGATGACCTGTGGTATATAACCTGCCATTTCAGCCTTGTGAGTCAGATAATACGGATCAACCCCGATACAGTGTCCCCCTACCAGGCCGGGCCGAAAGGGAAGAAAGTTCCATTTGGTCCCCGCGGCCTGTAAAGTGTCAAGTGTGTCGATATCCAGTTTGCCGAAAATGATAGCAAGCTCGTTCATCAGCGCAATATTGAGGTCGCGTTGGGTGTTTTCGATGACTTTGGCTGCTTCCGCCACTTTGATACTGGGCGTACGGTGCACGCCGGCAGTGACCACTCTCTCATATAACTGAGCTACTTGTTCCAGTGTTTCCGGGGAGTCGCCTGAAACTACTTTGGTAATGGTGGTCAGCGTATGCTGTTTGTCTCCCGGATTGATCCGTTCGGGGGAATAGCCCACAAAAAAATCCTGTTTCCAGCGCAATCCCGAGTGCCGTTCCAGCTCGGGAATACAGATTTCCTCAGTGGCACCCGGGTAGACTGTTGATTCATAAATGACTATTGCGCCTTTTTTCATATGTTTGCCAACTGTCTCACTGGCGCGCTTCAGCGCAGTGAAATCAGGCTGATGGGCCGGATCTACCGGAGTGGGTACGGCTATAATAATGTAGTCGGCCCGGGATAATTCAGCCGGGTCGGATGTCAATTTCAGATATTGTGCAGATTGAAAATCCGCGGAGGTTACTTCGCCTGTCGGGTCATGGCTGCGCTGATAGTTTTCAATCTTACTGACTGATACGTCGAAACCAATGGTATTGAGTTTTTTTCCAAATTCGATAGCCAAAGGCAGTCCCACGTATCCCAATCCTACGACAGCTACTGTTTTTTGCATATGGTATGTTTCCTTTACTGAGACGAGGTATATATTTTATATAAACTGGCACTTCGGTTTCAGTATGTACCGATCGCAGGCAGAATAATCCCGATAAGATAACCGATTCAAAAACCCGACCAGTTTAACATCAAAGTATGTAATATCCGTTAATTTCGCGGATTTGACCAAGTATGAATTATGTTATAACTGTCTGGCTGAATGATAATTTAATGAAAATTATTATCGCGGATGTGACTTGGGTATACGAGAAATATCAGTGAGGCAATCAGTCCAAGGCAGAAATTGGCGAAAAGTGAAGTATTTTGAATCAGCTTTTAACGCAGAAACGACGATACAGACAGTTTTTTGAGTTCCCTTGCTAGATATTAAGCACTCAATTATCAAGAGAGGTAAAAATGAGCAGTTTTGGCAGAGCGATCATCCAGATGAAATTTACGGCAACTTTTGCTCCGGTATTGATCGTTATCATGATTTCTGCCTGTGGTAAGGCCATGGATGCCCAAGCACTGGTGGCCGAGGCAATACAGTATCAACAGCGCGGGGATGACAAGGCGGCTGTCATTCAGTTGAAAAATGCGCTGAGACAAAGTCCCGATGATCCCGAAATTCGTTATTTGCTGGGGACACTCTACAACAGGACGGGCGATATTCACTCTGCAGAAAAAGAATTGAACAAAGCCCTGGATCTTGGAATGGATCCCGTCAAGGTGCTGCCGGGTTTGAGTCAGGCATGGCTCGGGATGGGGCGATTTCAGCAGGTACTGGATGAGACCGGGAAATTGTCCGAAGAAGGAAATTTTGCGGAATTGCTGACTTTGCGCGGTAACGCGTCATTGGCGCTGAGCAAGTTTGAGGAAGCCAAAGCATTATTTGAACAGGCTTTGCAGGATGAGCCAGGATTTGCGGGGGCGCTGATCGGAATGGCCAGATACTCACTTGCACGGAATGATATCGAGTCTGCCATGCGCTTTTCTGAAGAAGCAGTGAAACTTAATCCGGGGAATAGTGATACCGTTCTGTTCAGAGGGGATTTGTTGCGTGCACAGGGCAAGATCGATGAAGCATTGGCAGATTATGAAAAGTCCATAAAGCTGAATCCCGGCGCGGTGCCCGCCTATATCAATCGGGCAACTATCCTGATCAGCACCAAAAAATTTGAGGCTGCCCAGGCTGATTTGAATGCCGTGCGCAAAATTTCTCCTGGCAGCCTGCCTGCTGCTTATACTCAGGCATTGCTCGATTTCAGTCAGGGTAAACATGCGGTTGCATCCGAATCGTTGCAGCAGATACTGGGCTCGGCGCCCGGCCATTTGCCCAGTGCGCTTCTTGCAGGTGCCACACAGTTTGCACTTGGTTCATTACCCCAGGCTGAGCAATATGTTGAACAGTATTTGAAGGCTGTTCCCAATAACCTTTATGCCATCAAGCTGATGGCATCGATTCAACTGAAGCGTAATCAAGCCGGGCGGGCGATCGCCACACTGGCCCCGGCATTGAATACGGTACAACAGGATCCGCAATTGTTTGCTCTGGCAGGCGAAGCTTATATGCGGTCGAAGGATTTCACGAAAGCCACCGAATATTTCGAGAAAGCCGGTGAGCTTGCCCCCGACAACGCTATGCTCCATACCGCAATGGCCATGAGCAAACTGGGGCAGGGAGATAGTAAAAGCGCAATTGCTGATCTGGAGCTGGCTGCTCAGCTGGATGATCAATCCGGCCGAGCAGGAGTTATGCTGGTAATGACCCACTTGCAACTGCGTGAATTTGATAAAGCGCTTGAAGCTGTTGAATCGCTGCTGGCTGATCAGCCTGATAATCCACTGTTTCATAATCTGAAAGGGGGGGTGTATCTGGGGAAAAAGGATCTGGTTAGCGCACGTGCGAGTTTCAATCATGCGCTTTCACTGCAGCCGGATTTCTTTCCCGCCATATCCAACTTGGCTCGAATCGATTTGCAGGAGAATCATCCGGAAGCAGCACAGAAACGTTTCAAAGAAGTTTTGAAACAGGATAAGAAACACCTCCAGGCAATGAACGCTTTGGCAAGCATTGCACTTTCCCGGGGGGATAATGAGGAAGCCACGGTCTGGCTGAAAAAAGCCAAACAGGAAAATCCGAATGAATTGCAGCCTGCGTTACAACTTGGCGCTCATTATCTGCGTGTGAATGAACCGGGGAAATCACTTGCTCTGGCTAAAAAGCTGCAGGGTGCTCATCCGGGGAATCTGAGCGTGATTGAATTGCTGGCACGTGCCTATCTGGCCAGTGATGATAAAGAGGCTGCGCTGGAGAATTTTCAAAAGCTGGCTGCCAGATTGCCGGATTCGGCGCCTGCTCAGTTGCAACTGGCACAAGTACATATTGCCATGCAGAATCGCAAAGCTGCTGCCAGTGCACTCAGAAGAGCGCTGGCTATCAAACCGGATCTCTGGGAAGCGAAGCTCGCACAGGCTCAATTGGCAGCTGCAGCCGAGCGTATGGAAGAAGCGCTTGGAATTGCCCGGGATATACAGAAACAGCATGAGAAATTACCCGTTGGATTCGAACTGGAGGGTGATTTACAGATGAAGCAGAAAAATGCTGCCGCTGCTGCAGTTGTTTACGAGAAAGCGTTAAGCAAACAAAAAAACAGTCAATTACTGATCAAGTTGCATGCCGCGTTGAGCCAAAGCGGAAAAGAGAAACAGGCGGATCAGCGGGTTGTGCAATGGTTGAAAGAAAACTCGAGCGACTCAGTGACGCGTACCTATCTGGCCGGGGTCTATCTGGCCAGAAAACAATATAAGCCGGCTATCAGAGAATATCAGACAATTCTGGCGCAACATCCTGATCATGCCGCCACGCTGAATAATCTGGCTTGGATTTATCATCAGGAAAAAAATCCCGCAGCACGCGAGTATGCGGAAAAAGCCCATAAACAGGCCCCTGACAGCCCAGCTATAATGGACACACTTGGTTGGATTCTGGTTGAGCAGGGAGAAGTCAGGCGAGGTACTTCGCTGCTGGAAAAGGCCATCTCGATAACGCCGGAAGCGGTAGAGATTCATTATCATTACGCAGTCGGGCTGTATAAATCCGGTAATAAGGCTGAAGCACGCCGGGAACTTGAACAGCTGTTAAATGCCAAAAAATCTTTTCCACAAAGGGAAGAGGCAAAACGATTACTCGACACTTTGTAATGGTTGGTTTTCAGGAATCATATCGGTAAAGATCAGATTTGCCGTTCAGTTATCCGAAGCAAATGGAAATCTTCAAATAACTAACTGATTTTTCTCGGAGCAGATCTTACAGGTTGTTCTTGGATTCGGGTTTATGCGTATCTGTGAGATAATCGGTTTTTCTCCGTTACAGTCTATACCGGATCATGTATAAAACTATTGAGGATTTCATCGGCCGCACGCCTTTGGTCAGACTCAAACGTATTCCGGGAGAAACCAGTAATGCCGTTCTGGCAAAACTGGAGGGAAATAATCCTGCTGGCTCGGTCAAGGATCGACCGGCTTTCTCTATGATTATGCGTGCACAGCAACGCGGAGATATCCGGCCGGGAGATACACTGATCGAAGCGACCAGCGGTAATACCGGTATTGCACTGGCTATGACAGCCGCAATGATGGGATATCGCATGATCCTGGTGATGCCGGAGAATCAAAGCCTGGAACGTCGCCAGGTCATGTCAGCGTTTGGTGCCGAGATCCTGCTGACCCCCAAAGAGGGAAGTATGGAGCAGGCCCGGGATATGGCTGAACAAATGGGTAATGCAGGCCGGGGTATCATTCTTGACCAGTTTTCCAATCCTGATAATCCACTGGCACATTATGAAGGTACAGCGCTTGAAATCTGGCAGGATACCGCAGGAAAAATTACACATTTTGTAAGCAGCATGGGAACGACTGGTACGATCATGGGATGTGCCCGTTACTTCCGGGAAAAAGAAGAGAAAATAGAGATTATTGGTGTGCAACCGCAGGAAGAAGCCCAGATTCCCGGAATTCGGAAATGGCCCGAGGCCTATCTGCCGAAAATCTATCAGCCGGAACTGGTCGACCGTATTCTGCTGGTGTCCCAGCAGGAGGCCGAGGAAACCACCCGCCGCCTGGCGCGCGAGGAAGGATTGTTCACCGGCATTTCTTCCGGAGGAGCACTGGCTGCCGCATTGAAAATCTCTGCCCAGGTGGAGAATGCAGTGATTGTTTTCATTGTATGCGATCGCGGGGATCGTTATCTGTCAACCGGAGTTTTTCCTTCCTGAAGTGCAGGAGACAGTATGGTTCTGGTTCTATCCTGGTGATCTCTCAGATTGGGTGCGCAAACATGCTCTTCCTATCTGCCTTGTTTTTTTAACTGCTTCTGCCTGTTTCCCAGTCCAGGCCACCGTTCCGCAGTTCATTTTTATGCTGAAAGATATCCGGCACCCGGCATTCAGCGTCCGATCGGCTGGAATCAGGTTAACCGGTGCACCTGTATCAGATATCCAGATTAATGTGGGTGAATTGATTCTGGGAGACCGGACGTGGCACGATCTGCATTTGTCATGTGATCATATCGCCATCACCCGTCGATCAATCGAATGTGATGCCGGTGTGTTGCGTATTAGCCGACAGACATTATCCGTAACTTTTCAGCTCCTCCTGCAGCGTAAGCTACTGGTGCTTGTCATCGAGCCCGCCGGAGAGAAAAATTCGCAGGAGAAATGGCAACTGACAGTGGACTGGCAGATGAAAGAATGGCAGAGCATATTGAAAGTTACCCAGGGAGAGGGAAAGTTTCTGGCTGGCTTATTGCCGCAAGGAGAAGACTGGCCGCAGATCCATCAGGCAAAACTTGACGGAATTATCAGTCTGAGCGGATATGAAGGATCGATCTCGGAATTCACAGCACAATTGAACATTGCCGAATTATCTTTCAGCGATCCGAGTGGTCTGCATGCGGGCGAGCAAATCAGTTTGCAACTTGATGCCAAGGCGTGGCAACAACAAGACAGCTGGCAGTGGCAGGGCAGGATGATGTGGCCGGAGGGGGAGGTTTTCTGGCAACCCTTCTATTTTACCGGGGAAGGGCATCAGCTGGCTGCCCGGGGGATGATTCGTGATCAGTACGTTAGTGTAGAACAGGGGATAGTCAGTCTATCCGGTATCGGCCGGGCGGATTTTTCTATCGAAGCTGATATTTCTGAACGGATACTGCAACAGGCCATGTTATCGGCTGAGAATCTGGAACTGTCCACTTTGCTGGGGGAAATCATCCGGCCACTTGCGGCGGGAACAGCTCTGGCTGAAACTGAAGCTGCCGGACAGGCAAGTATTACCTGGCATTACCAACGTAATGACAGACAATCGCTGATCATCGATCTGGAAGATGTGTCGCTCACTGATACTCGAAGACAATTTTCATTCGAAGGGATTGACGCCCATGTGCCATGGCGCAGTAACGGAGAAATGAAAGGAATCATCAAGTTTAAAAAAGGCGGGATTTTACAAATTCCATTGGGGATGGCACAGATTCCATTTGAAACAGACGGGATGCAGTTTCGTATCCCTCACCTGGAAATACCGGTACTGGATGGAAAAATAGCGATAGAAAATTTTACTGCCGCTCTGCGGGAATCCGGATGGGGATGGCAATTTAAGGGGCGGCTTTTTCCTGTCTCCATGGAAAAGCTGACAGAGGCTCTGCAGGTTCAACCCATGTTCGGTACATTATCAGGCATCATACCGGAGATGAGTTACGCCAATTCGATTATGGCCATGGAGGGTGTGCTTGTTTTTGATATATTCGATGGCGTTGCCGTGGCCCGGAATCTGGTGTTGACGGAGCCGTTCAGCCGGATACCGCATCTTACTATGGATATGGCTATACATCATATTGATCTGGATTTGCTCACACGCGCTTATTCATTTGGCAATATACAGGGACGTATCGATATGGAGGTGAATGATCTCGAACTGGTCGACTGGGAACCGGTAAGGTTCGATGCAAAGCTTGTCAGCAGTCCGGGAGATTATAAGCGGCGTATCAGTCAGGCGGCGATCAGAAATCTTACCGCATTGGGGGGAGGGGCGACCGTGACTGCTATTCAGAAAAGTTTTCTAAGTTTTTTTGAAGAATTCCGCTACTCGGAAATTGGCTGGCGTTGCAGGTTGCGTGGCCATATTTGCCGGATGGGGGGCATTGAGCCATTTTCTTCACTGCCAGATGATGAGCAGGGCTATGTGCTGGTCCAAGGCAGCGGTATACCGGCAATCACTATTAATGGATATAATCGGGAAGTAGATTGGCCTGAACTGGTCAAACGTCTGAAACACGCCATCAAAAGCAGCAATCCGGTCATTCACTAAAAATGGCAAAGAACAACTCTGTCCCAGTCTTGATAATAGCAATAACTACAAGTATGGCACTGTCTGCCTGTGTAACCGTTAATATTTATTTCCCGGCCGCCACAGCTGAGAAAGTGGCTGACCAGATTATCGAGGAAGTATGGCAGACTGATGAAGGAACAGCTGACAGAAATGGGAAGGATAATAAAACCGGTAAGGACAGGCCATGAGGCTGGTTTGCATGATTCCTGCGGGCAGGCCATTGTTTTATACGGAAATCATATCCATGCATAAGATAACGCTTCGTCTGATGGTGCTGGTTCTGGGCTTATCATTGTGGATAGGTCAAGTGGAGGCTGCAGATTTTGAAGCCAATACACCGGCTGTCACCCGATTAAAACAGAGTATGAAGCAGCGCCATAGTCAACTGGAGCTCTATTATGACAGTGGTGCAATAGGTTTTACCCGCGATGGGCTGATTGCATTGCGTGATGCCAATGCTGTACCGTTATCAGGGCGACAATCGGTTAATATGCTGGTGGCTGCTGAGAATCAGGATCGTAACGCACTTTATCGGGAAATCGCACTTGCCAATAATCATCCTGAGTGGGAAAGCAGTATTCGCTCCACGTTCAGTCAGCGCTGGATCACATCAGCCAGACCGGGCTGGTGGTATCAGCAGGCAGATGGTTCCTGGCAAAAAAAATAGCTCTGTATACCAGACCCTGATTTGGCTTGCTAAGGTTTTTGACAGAAAAATTGCTTGAAATGGAGTGATAAATAAGTGAATATTGCTCCACTCAAGCGTAAAAGAAATCAATTTTTTTGTACGGCGGCGCAAGCCGCCGTGCTGTTTCAGGATTGGAAAAATCAGGTATGTCTTCTGTGTCTTACTTAATGAATACTTATGGGCGGCTTCCCGTCACCTTTGTCAAAGGTAACGGGGTCTGGCTGTGGGATGATCAGGGTGTTCGCTACCTTGATGCACTGTCAGGTATTGCTGTGTGCGGGATTGGACATTGTCATCCGATACTGGCCCGGGCATTGTGTGAGCAGGCTTCGACATTAATCCATACTTCCAATGTCTACCATATCCGGAATCAGGAACTGCTGGCGGAAAGGCTGATTGGCTTGTCAGGGATGGGGAAGGCATTTTTTTGTAATTCCGGCGCGGAAGCGAATGAGGCAGCCATAAAACTGGCAAGGCTCTACGGTCATCATCGGGGAACAAGTTTGCCGACCATCATTGTAATGGAACGTTCTTTCCATGGTCGTACGATGGCGACACTCACCGCTACCGGTAATCGCAAGCACCAGGCAGGCTTCGAACCTTTACTTACAGGATTTGTGCGGGTGCCTTATGATGATCTGGAAGCGGTCAGGCAAGTTGCCGGCCATAATAAAGATATCGTGGCGATTCTGCTGGAAACCTATCAGGGCGAAGGAGGTATCAATTTCCCTCAGGCAAATTACCTGCAAGGTCTGCGCCAAATCTGTGATCAGAACGAGTGGCTGATGATGCTCGATGAGGTGCAATGTGGTTTGGGACGTACCGGTAAATGGTTTGCCTTCCAGCACAGTGACATCGTACCGGATGTCATGACATTGGCAAAAGGATTAGGTTCGGGTGTGCCGATTGGCGCCTGTCTGGCAAAAGGGAAGGCGGCAGAGGTATTCCAGCCAGGTAATCATGCTTCTACTTTTGGCGGAAATCCACTTGCGTGCCAGGCGGCTTTGACTACACTGGACATCCTCGAACAGGAGGCGTTGCTGGCCAATGCAGTAACGATCGGGGATTTCATGCGAGAAGAATTCCGGCAGCAATTACATGCCTGGCATGAGGTTCTGGAAATTCGCGGGCAGGGAATGATGATCGGAATCGAATTGCCGATACCCTGCAGCGAACTGGTATATCAAGCGTTGGAACGCCGTCTTCTGATCAATGTAACTTCGGAAAAAGTAGTGCGCCTGTTACCGGCATTGAATATGCAACGAACAGAAGCAGAACAGGTAGTGGCGGAGACTTCCACACTGATTATCCGGTTTCTTGAGAGTCGGCTGAAGTGATGAATCCGGGTATTTGCCGGACTGAGCTTCATTAAAAATTTTACAGCTACCGGCGGATATATTCATTTCAGAATGCACAGCAGCTTCAGATATCTTATTGACGTACGCTGTCATTCCTGAACAGCTGCCCTGTGCTGTCGTATCGTGCCGGGTTATTGGGTGGTAGATCCCATACTTCATCCGCCTGATAATAAATCAGGAAGAGGGGTGTCTTCGGATATTTTTTATTAACAGAAATATTTTATGCAAATCAGGCATTTTTTGCAGTTCAGGGATTTTGATCGGTCAGAATTTGAATATCTGTTCGACCGGACACGCTGGATCAAAAACGAATTCAAACAATA
>JBIQJX010000001.1:25844-59458 GCA_044507105.1 Nitrosomonas sp. | reverse complement strand
GAGTACCGCGGCAACATTACAGGTAAAACCGTGGCCTGGATCGGTGACTCGAATAATGTATGCAATACCTGGTTGCAGGCTGCCGAAATTTTTGGCTTTAATGTGCACGTATCTACTCCACCCGGTTATGAAGTAGAACCGGAGCGGGCTGGCTTATACGGGACAGATCATTATGAACAATTTGCTTCTCCGCATGATGCAGTCAAAAATGCCGACTTGGTTACGACAGATGTATGGACCAGCATGGGGTTTGAAGAGGAAGCAGTTACGCGTAAAAATGATTTTGCTGAATTTCAGGTAGATGCTGAAATGATGGCTTGTGCCAGGAAAGATGCTTTATTTATGCATTGCCTGCCGGCTCACCGGGGTGAAGAGGTGGATGCGGAAGTTATTGATGGACCTCAGTCGGTGGTGTGGGAGGAAGCCGAAAATCGATTGCATACCCAGAAGGCGCTAATGGAATATCTGGTGCTGGGCAGGATTGATGTCAGCTGATTTGTGAATTGTCGCCAAATTTTTGATTAATAAAAAACATGGATAAAATAAAGAAAACTGTTCTGGCGTTCTCGGGAGGGTTGGACACCTCTGTCATTTTGAAATGGTTGCAGGATACTTATCAGTGTGAAGTGGTCACTTTTACGGCTGACATTGGTCAGGGCGAGGAAATTGAACCAGCACGTGCAAAAGCCGGGAAATTTGGTATTAAGGAAATTTTTATTGAAGATTTGCGCGAGGAATTCGTGCAGGACTATGTTTTTCCCATGTTTCGTGCGAACACCATTTACGAAGGGGAATATCTGCTGGGTACCAGTATTGCCAGGCCGCTGATTGCCAAGCGTCAGGTCGAGATCGCCCGTCAGACAGGAGCGGATGCGGTATCCCACGGTGCAACCGGAAAAGGAAATGATCAGGTGCGTTTCGAACTTGGTTATTACGCGCTGCAACCGGATATTCGTGTAATTGCGCCTTGGCGCGAATGGGATCTGACCTCCCGCGAGAAACTCCTGACCTATGCTGAAAAGCAGGGTATCCCGATTGAAATGAAACAAAAGGAAGGCTCGCCCTACAGTATGGATGCCAACCTTTTGCATATTTCTTATGAAGGGCGTGCACTGGAAGATCCGGCCCGGGAACCGGAAGAGAGTATGTGGCGATGGACCACGTCGCCTGAGTCAGCACCGGATACGCCTGAATATCTGGAGCTGGAGTATGAACAGGGTGATATCGTGGCGTTGAACGGCGAGAGATTGTCGCCTGCCGCGGTATTGGCCAGACTCAATCAACTGGGCGGTAAACATGGTATCGGACGCCTCGATCTGGTTGAGAATCGTTATGTCGGGATGAAATCGCGTGGCTGTTATGAGACACCTGGCGGTACGATCATGTTGCGTGCGCATCGGGCGATTGAGTCTATTACACTCGACCGGGAGGTGGCACATTTGAAAGATGATCTGATGCCGCGTTATGCAGCACTGATTTATAACGGTTACTGGTGGAGCCCCGAAAGAAAGCTGCTGCAGGTTATGATTGATGCCTCACAGGTAAATGTGAACGGTTGGGTTCGCGTCAGGCTGTATAAGGGAAATGTCATGGTGGTAGGGCGCGACTCAAAGACAGATTCGCTATTTGATCCCAATATCGCAACTTTTGAAGAGGATGGGGGAGCTTACCATCAGGCGGATGCAGCGGGATTTATCAAACTTAACGCATTGAGAATGCGTATCGCACAGGCTCACCGGAAAAGCTGACTTTGACTGATGCCTGCTCAGTTCTGGATTACTCCTAACAAAATATCGTGACTATTCGCTACGCGTCAACCTGATTATTTCGGCTTTACGAGTCGTACGGTGATGTGACAATCTTCAAAAAACTTCACTCTTACAGGGGAATGAGTATTGAACGAATGGCTGAATCACCCTGCTGTGCAAAGCGGGCTTGCACCTTTTCTGGCCGGATTGATTGTAGCGGTACTGTTTAATCGTATCAGATTGTCTGGGTTGGCTGTGCTGGCCGGCTTTTGTGCGACGGTTTATCTGGTTTCAGATTTTAATTTCGAATTTCTGTCTGCCACTAAAAAAATTATATTAACCGGGCTGATAACCGGTTGTGTCGCACCAGTCCTGATGATACTTCCCGATCACTGGCGATTTATACGTTATCTCATGGGAATTGCAGCAGGGATCATCACGCTCTGGGTATTCTGGCCTGTGCTGCTGCAGAAGAGTCTGTCTGATGGAGTGCTGCTCGGAGGAAGTGTCGCTGCATTTGTCATCTGGCTGGTCGTATATAACGATCAGTTGTCAGCACAATCGGTACGTGCCGGGGCTGTCGGAATGGGGTTGGGGCTGGGAGCCGGTCTTTGCGCGATCCTGGGCGCCTCGGCACTACTCGGTCAATTGGGACTTTCCATTGGTGCGGCAGCTGGTGCTTATCTGATTTTTCAGGCGATACAGAATAAACCTCTATCATGCGGCCGGATTTTCACTTTGCCAGTTTCGTTATTGGTCGGTTTACTTGCTTCTGCTGCATTGATACTGGCGAAACTGCCATGGTATTGTTTGCCTGTACTGGCTATGATCCCCGCGATTGTGAAACTGCCCGTTATGGAGATGGCATCGGTCAGAATGCAGGTAATGATTTTTTCCCTGTTGGCATTATCTCTTGTCACCGTTTCTGTAATATTGGTATGGTATGCAAAGGGTATTATCCCGCTATGATGGGGTTTAATGATAAAACCTATCAAGGTTTCAACAAATTTATTTATTCGTATTTCTTTCGGAGGTAGTGTTATGTTTAAAGCAACGATCTGCTCATTTTTACTGATGATAATTCTGGTAAGCACAAAGGCATGGGCAGCACCTGAAACCTATGTTATTGATCCTACACATACTTATCCAAATTTTGCTGTCAGTCATCTGGGATTTTCCACGATGTACGGACGCTTTGATAAAACTACCGGAGAGTTTTCTATTGACCGAGAGGCAAAGAAAGGGTCTGTCGAAATAAGCATTGATACTGCGACGATTAATACTGGCCTGGAGGAGCGTGATGATCATTTACGCGCTCCTGATTTTTTTAATGCTGCTGAATTTCCCACCATAACTTATAAAGCTACGAATATAAAATTCGAGGGGGATGAGCCTAGCCTTATTGAAGGTAATCTGACCTTACTGGGTGTAACCAGACCGGTAACACTAACTATTACTTCATTCAAATGCGGCACCAATCCGATGAATAACAAAGCTTTGTGCGGGATTGATGCAACAGGCCAATTGAAGCGTTCTGATTTTGGTATGAAATATGCATTGCCGGGCGTGGGTGACGATATCAAGCTGATGATCAGTGCTGAAGGTTATAAAAAATAAGAGATCGAATTGATCCGGTACGCTGATGCCCGGGATATTTTCCCTCTGCATGGATCATGCTGCCGGATGTCTTTTCATGTTTGCTTTGTCGTTTCCATATTTACAGTCTTCATATAATGCATGTGCTTTTTTCATGAGCGATATCTGTTTCCGGTAAAAAATTTGATGGAAAATTATTCAGATATAGCATGGAAATACCTGCCTGTTCCAACTCTGACTGGAAAAGGAAAATCCGGGAATCATCATCAGCTTGCGTATACAGACTGGGGAGATCCGAATAATAAGCATGTGGTCATATGTGTGCATGGTTTGACACGTAATTGCAGGGATTTTGATTTTCTGGCATCCACTCTGGCAAAGGATTTCAGAGTGATTTGTGTCGATATGGCAGGCCGCGGGCGCAGTGACTGGCTGAAAAATACAGAAGATTACGGTTCTCCTTTAATTTATCTGTCAGATATGGAGCATGTACTCGGGTACATTCACTCGCAAAATCACAATAATGAGCGCGTTCAGCTTTACTGGGTCGGCATCTCAATGGGGGGATTGATCGGTATGCTGATGGCTGCCCGGCGACGCGCCCCCGTGGCTTTCAGGGCGTTGGTAATGAGCGATATCGGTCCTTTTATTCCGTCTCGGGTGCTGACCCAGTTTGCAATATACGTTGGCAAGGATCCCCGCTTCAGCAACCTGGATGAACTGGAAGCTTACATGCGTAATATTTCTTCATCATATAACGTGCTCACAGATATGCACTGGCGCCATCTGGCATTATACAGCGCCCGTGAATATAAAGATGGAACGATTGGTTTCTGTTATGACCCGGGTATCTCAGCCAGTTTTCGTCCGGAAAATATAAAAGATATTAATCTCTGGGCGTACTGGGATAAACTTGCTCTCCCGGTCTTGGTACTACGGGGAGAAAAATCAGATATATTGTTACTTGAGACATCAGATGAGATGCAATTGCGGGGACCCGGAGCACATATCATTGAGCTGGCCGGCATCGGGCACGCGCCGATGTTAATGGATACCGAACAAATCCAGCTTGTCAGGAATTTCCTGCTGAAATTCAAATCTCATACAAAAGAATGAATATTCCCGGTAGAAATTTCGGCTGAAAGGCAGAAAAAGCAGGGAAAAACATTCTTAATGAATGAACAGAGTGTTTCAAGTTGCAGTATTTTATGACGATTACAAAAAAATATATTGCTTTAAGTCACATCCTATCTATTTATGATATTGAAGAATAAACATAATGAAACTTTTTAAAAGAATACCCAATCCGAGAGAAATCCGTCAGAAACTGGGGTTGAATCAGCAGGAATTCTGGAGCAAGGTAGGCGTTACCCAGAGTGGTGGTTCACGCTATGAAAGCGGTCGGGAAATGCCAAAGGCAGTTAGAGAATTATTAAGGCTGGTTCACATAGATCGTATTGATCTGACTAAAATAAAAAGAGATGATTTGATCATTGCGGCTATGTTGAAGGCTCAATATCCCGATCTTTACAAAAGTTTGAAGAAATCAGCCAAGCAGTTAAAGTGAGGCGAGTATATCGGCAGGCGGCTGATATTCTTACAGAGTAATTTTTACAGGTATCCCAAGGTTTCTGATTCGGCCGGCAAAAGTTTCCATCCAGCTCGGATCTGCTTTTGAGAGAGCGATTGCTTCCGGTTGTAAAGAGGGACGTGCCAGACTGTAAAGCAATACTCCCTGGATTTTTGTGCCTTCTTGCAGAAGAGTGTCTACAAAATTAATATAGGCATCTATTTCAATCTTGTCGGGGAGAGTGCCATTCAGTTTGAATACACAGGTCTGTAACCAGGTGGGGCAAAGTGAGGCGGCTGTCTGCAGGTTTTGAGACATGCGCTGTAAACTCGCCCGGCTATTATTAATACGCGAACGACCGGCTCGCGTAACGCTGTCCAGCTTGAACCAAACTTCACCGTTGAGTTTTGCCATCAGGCGCAGACCACTTTGGACGGATGTCCGGCTGATCAGGCTGCCGTTGGTAATCAGTACTGTCTTGAGTTCTTGAGGCTGTGAGAATTCAGCCTTCACCTTGCCGATTATTTCAATGACTTGTTCAAATTCCCGGGCACTTGTCGGTTCACCATTTCCTGACAGCGCTATATCATGGATTATCCTGGCTTCCGGTGGAATTTTTTCCTGCATAAAGTCGCCATACAATAGTTCATGCATAAAACTACGTAACTCCTGTTCCAGCTTGATCAGCTCGATGGCAGGGGCAGTTCCGCGTTTGAGTTCGGGTACCTGGCAGTAAATACAGCGCCAGTTGCATGCATTGTTGGGATTGAGATTGATGCCAACTGATATTCCGCCTGCGCGACGGGAAACAACCGGGTAAACGTAAGTCAGTCCGGCGCTGTCACGGCTGTGATCATCTTGGCTCAATCGTCCGTCAGCAGGGGGCAATGTTATAATTCCTGGAAATGTTGATCACACGAAAATTCGAGTTTGACGCAGGCCATCGTATTTCCACGCACCTTAGCCAGTGCCGTAATTTACACGGACATCGTTATGTGCTGGAAGTCACACTCTCTGGTGATATTATCACCGATGCGGGAACGCCGGAGCAAGGTATGGTCATGGATTTCTCAGGAGTCAAGCGTATCGTCAGGGAAGCACTTGTGGATCAATGGGATCATGCTTTTTTAGTGTATGCTGGCGATACTCGTGTGCTGGAATTTTTGCAATCATTGGAGGATCACAAAACAGTCGTACTGGAAGTACAGCCGACGGCAGAGAATCTTGCTGTGATTGCCTTTCATAAGTTGGACTGTGTATTCCGGGACAAATACGCAGGTAGGCTGAAGCTTGAACATGTACGTTTGTTTGAGACCCCTAACTGCTGGGCAGATGTGAACAGAGCCGATATGAGATATAGACCAGAGAATCGGCTGCCGGCATCATAATAAACTGAATACTTTTATACAAAATCAAATGTTTGTTGATTCTCATTGTCACCTTGATTTTCCTGATCTCTCTGCTGATCTGGATGAATTGCTGGAAAATATGCGAGTCAGTCAGGTTACGCATGCATTGTGTGTCAGTGTCAATCTGGAAAATTTTCCGCGTGTGCGCGCACTGGCGGAGTCATATTCACATCTTTTTGCCTCGGTTGGCATACATCCAGACTATGAACAAACAGCAGAACCCGAAGTTGCAGAACTGTTGAGGCTCGCAGATCACGAAAAGGTTATTGCAGTGGGGGAAACGGGGCTTGATTATTTTCGGCTGAAAGGAGATCTCGAATGGCAGCGGGAGCGCTTTCGGCGGCATATTCGTGCTGCCCGACAATGCGGCAAGCCGCTGATCATCCATACCCGTGCTGCTGCTGCTGATACTTTGCGTATCATGGAGGAAGAGGGTGCCGATCATATTGGGGGAGTGATGCATTGCTTTACTGAAACTTGGGAGGTGGCCAGACGTGCACTCGATATGAATTTTTATATTTCGTTTTCAGGTATCGTAACATTCAGGAATGCGGCAGTTGTCAAGGAAGTAGCGAAAAAAACCCCTGCTGACAGACTCCTGATCGAAACTGATTCACCCTATCTTGCACCGGTACCTCATCGCGGCAAGACCAATCAGCCCGCATTTGTCCGCCATGTTGCCGAAGAGATTGCGAGTCTGCGTAACGTGAGTCTCACTGAAATTGCTGCGACGACAACGGATAACTTCTTCAATTTATTCCAAGTAAACTGATATGAATATGTCCTTATGGACACGATGCAGTGTCGCTGTGGTAACCACTCTGTTCTACACCGTCTGTCTATATTCGTCCGCCCGGGCTGGAGTTGATGAGGATCTGGTATGGGCAGTGGGAAACAATAATACTTATCAGGTCCGGAATCTGCTCGTAAAAGGTGCGAATCCTGACGCACGTGATCTGCAGGGGCATACTGTTCTGATGTTGGCTGCCCGGAATAAAAATACTGAATTAGGAGGACTGTTGCTGGAAGCCGGTGCTAATCCCGATCTGCGCAATAAATACGGTGAAACCGCAACCATGCTGGCCAGTTATTACGGACAGCTTGACTTGGTCAAGCAATTTTATGCAAAGGGTGCCAGGATTGATCATGATGGATGGAATCCGCTGATTTACGCAGCCAGTAAAGGTTATAAGCAGATCGTCGAATTTCTTTTGAATTTTGGAGCCAGAATTAATGCTACAACGAATAATGGCACGACTGCTCTAATGATGGCTGCACGGGGTAACCATTATGATACAGTGGAACTGTTGCTGAAACATGGGGCAGATGCTCTGATCAGAAATGAAGCGGATGGTACGGCTCTTGGCTGGGCAGAAAAACAGGGCCATACCAGCATCGTGCAGTTGCTCAAGCGTAATAGTAGACCTGATTGACGACCGGCACAGTATCTGCTTCGTCAAATAGTCAGCGTTAGGGGATCGGGTAAGGAAGAGACTGGATTACTAACGGTGGACCACTTGGCGTTTTCCAGTGCACCCCATTCATTTTCATACTGTCGGTTTGAATTACCGCCAGTGCATCAGTCCCTCCGGCAGGGCAAGGCGCCGCATTGACAATCATTCCGCATGCCTGATCGCGGGTATCTGCGCTGAACAGGCTATCACCAGGTGCAATGCTATGAGATGAATCGACATGAGCACGGTACATACGACGTTTCACTTTGCCTAGATATTGTGTGCGGGCTACGATCTCCTGGCCCGGATAACATCCTTTCTTGAAGCTGACCCCGCCGACGATATCCAGATTCACCATCTGCGGAATAAATTGTTCCTGAGTGGTTTTCAGGATTACAGGGATACCTTCCCGGATTTCCAGCCAGTCCCAGCCTGCCGCCCCTGCAGCAGAGACGGATTTATTCATGTCCTTCCATAATAAGGGTGCCCGGATCGGGGATGTGACGATTTCAAACCGATATTCACTGTGACAAATGATCTGTCCATCTGGTAGGGATGTAACTGTCAGGGGGTGGTCAGGCAGTGCTGTATCCGGTAGACTATTCTGTAGCGAAGCCTGCGCATTTTTTCCAGCAATGCCAAAACGTATGAAATCATCAGTGCTATCCTGAATCGATACTTTCGCTCGCAGTACAAACATCCTGAACCGTTTTATCATGGAATCCACCAACTCGACGGGAAGTTGCATCAGATAGCTTCCCTCGGAAACATCCTGCCAGATCAGGAAACAGCTCAGCAGCCGGCCCTTCGGGGTGCAGTAGCCGCCATAGCCCGCTCTGCCGGAATCAATCTCCTGTAAATCACAGCTTAACTGTCCTTGCAGGAAACTTTGGGCATCTTCCCCGGAAAAGCGGATCAATCCAAGGTGGGAAAGATCAATCAGTGTCGTTTCCGTTTCTGTACGCGCCAGTTCACTGGCAGGGTGTCCGAAATGCACCACCCGATCCTGTTCGATCCGGGCATTACGGTTTGTCAGAAATGTAGACCAGTCAGAATTCATGGATAAAAATTATTATAGATTGTCGGGAAAAGCAACAGATCGTGCGCTGTTATCATCGGCAGAGTAAGATAGCCCAAGTATTCGAAAATAGTGAAAACTCCGGATTATACAAATAACCGATCAATGATCAATCCGATGAGCTGGTTTTCTGATCGACCGCGTGGCTGCCGAATCAGAGGATGAGTGAACTGTCGATTCGACTGCGGCCATCCAGACAACTGGCCATACTGCTGAGCCTCGCACACTGTACAGCAGCTGGTGTACTGTGGCCATTGGCGCTGCCTGTCATAGTGAAAATCATCATAACATTACTGCTGGCAGGGAGCCTGTATTATTATCTGCGGCGTTATGTCTGGCTGATTTCCCCCCAATCGATTGTATTACTGCATCTGACGGGAAAACATTGCTGCAGGATAAAGATGTATACCGGTGAATACATGGACACCGTTATTGATGCAGCTACTTTTGTCGCTCCCTACATGACAGTACTTTGCCTGAAAACGGATCGAACATTCCGGCGTCGTACAGTCGCCATCCTGCCGGACAGTATCGATGGGGAAGTATTCAGACAGCTGCGCGTGTGGTTGCAGTGGAAATGGAAGAATGATTTTTCAGATTTGAAAAAATAGATCTGTCATATTATATCAAATATCCCGAAAATCCCGTCTTGGTTCACGGCAATGCTGATTCCGACAAAATATCAGGGCTTGCAGAGGTTCCCTAGTATAATCCCGCTATGAAATTCGATATCGTAGTGATCGGGGGCGGATTGGTGGGAGCGAGTCTGCTGGCGGCTCTGAAAGACAGTGGCCTGAAGCTGGCAATGATCGAAGCCCGTACTCCTGCACCCTTACCGGCTGACGAAAGCTGGGATGGGCGAGTTTATGCGATTAGCCCGGGCAGTATGGAATTTCTGCGAACGCTGGGCGTATGGCAGCAACTGGACAGTGCGCGTATTACCCCTGTTCATGAAATGCAGGTTTATGGTGACGATCCTGCTGCCAGAATCGATTTCAGTGCTTACGAAAGCGGCGTGCCGGAACTTGCCTGTATCGTTGAAAACCGTCAGCTTCAGCATGCTGTCTGGGGAAGACTGACTGACGAAAAGAATGTGAAGATTTTTTGTCCTGCACAGTACGTGTCACTTGCCTGGCACGAATCATATGCCGAGCTGACTTTATCAGATGGCACCGTTTTGCAGACAACATTGCTGGTCGGAGCTGATGGGATCAATTCCCGGGTACGTGAACAGGTTGGTATTGCTACCAGGCACCACAGCTATTATCAAACCGGCGTCGTCGCCAACTTTGAAACTGAACGCGCTCATCGCCATATTGCATTTCAGTGGTTCCTTCGTGATGGTATTCTGGCATTGCTGCCGTTGCCGGGCAAACGGGTTTCCATGGTCTGGTCGGTGAATACAGCTCATGCTGACAGGCTGCGTGGTTTGTCCGATGAAGCATTAAGTGAGTGTGTTGCTCAGGCTGCCGGTCATGTATTGGGAAAGATACGGCTTATTACTTCTCCGCTCGGGTTTCCGCTCAATTTTGTTCATGTTGAATCACTTGTTAAACCGCGACTGGCATTGATTGGTGATGCGGCTCATGGTATCCATCCGCTTGCAGGTCAGGGGGTAAATCTGGGATTGCGCGATGTACGTGAACTGGCAGGTGTCCTGCTGCAGTTGGACGGGATAGGAGATTGTGGTGAATACCATCTGCTGCGTTACTATGAGCGGAGCCGTAAAGAAGATATTCTGGCCATGGAGTGGGTAACGGATGGATTACAGAAATTATTCAGCAGCGATCATGCAACCCTGATACGAGCGAGAAATCTGGGACTCGGGATTGCGAACCGTCTGCCGCTATTGAAAAACAGATTGATGCAGCATGCATTGAATTGAACGGGTCACTCTTACCAGCCAGTGGATTTTACATGGAGAATTTTATGCATTCACTTTTCCGTTTACTCGTCCTGTTAGGATTGTTTTTTCCCGGAATTGTCCTGGCAGATGAGGTTGATCTGAGAAAAGCCCTTCAGACACATTTTCCGGGTGCCGAGATAGAAGGTCTGACTCAGACTCCTTTTGCAGGGCTATATGAGGTCGTCATTGGCGGCGAGGTTTTTTATACAGATGCGAAGGCCGATTATTTTTTTATGGGTCATGTGGTAGACACCAAAACCCGGGTGAGTCTGACCAGCGAACGTATGCAGCAGATTCGGGATGCACGCCGCATTGCAATCGATACTTTGCCGCTGGAACATGCGATCAAGACAGTCAAGGGAAATGGAAAGCGTACCCTGATTGTGTATTCCGATCCGAATTGTCCCTACTGTAAGAAACTGGAAAAGGAACTGGTTAATGTCACTGATGTGACGATTCATACTTTGCTTTATCCTATTCTCAACGGCTCGATGACGACTGCCCGGGCAATCTGGTGTTCCGCAGACAAGCTCAAGGCATGGGATGATTTCATGCTGAGAGCAGTCACTCCAGCTGATAAAAACTGCGATACGCCTCTCCAGAAATTACTGGAGTCAGGCCAGCAGCACAGAGTAACGGGAACACCAACTCTGATCTTTGCTGATGGTTCGGTAGTGTCGGGATTGATTCCCCTGCAGGAAATTGAAAAACGGCTGGACCGGGCGGAGAATAAGGAATAATCAGAATGCAGATTTTTTACTGAATCAGTTCTTGTTTTTCCGGGGAAGTAATACCCACATTTTGGCTGGCTGTTTCATTTTTCCTGCCTGGTTCAGCGCTTCTGGACCATATCCCCAGAAAAAATCAGCACGTACGCCACCTTTGATGGCGCTGCCTGTATCCTGGGCAATCATGAGGCGGTTGAGCGGACGGGTCGTGTTAGGCCAGGTCGTAGAGAGATAAACCGGTGCGCCCAGCGGTACGCTATCCGGGTCGACAGCAAGGCTTCTGCCAGCTGTCAGCGGTACACCCAGCGCACCAATCGGTCCGGAAAGATCAGCAGGCAGCTCACGAAAAAAAATATAGCGGGCATTATACTGGAGCAGAGCTTTCAGCTTATCAGGATTTTGCTGGCCCCATCGTTTGATGGCTTGCATGGATACCTGCCAGGCGGGCAGTTCACCCTGATCGATCAGGCGTTTTCCTATAGACCGATAAGGATGACCATTATGATCGGCATAACCGATCTTTACCGTTTCTCCATTTTCCAGAATCACCCGACCCGATCCCTGTATCTGAAGAAAGAACAGTTCGACTTCGTCTTCGACCCATAACAGTTCTTTCCCTTTCAGTAAATTCCGGTTATTTTCAATTTCAGCACGGGTGTAATAAGGAATGATTTTTCGCCCCTCTAGGCGTCCCCGTACTGATGCAGGGCTGGTTCCCGGCAGGACATCACCCAGCTCGATTGTTAGCAGATTTTCAGGAGGAGAGTAAACAGGATAACGGAAACGGCGGGAGGGTTTCCGGCTGCCCTTGAGCAGAGGTTCATAATAACCTGTTGCCAATCCTGTGATGGTGCCATCCGCGTTGATCACCTGATGAGGAGTAAAGTGGTGCTCCAGGAAGTATCTGACAGCTTGTTCGTCACCCTGGTTGACAACTGATGCCTGCAGACAGATTTTTCGCCATGAGGGGCGCCGTTCAAGAGTTTTGCAACTTTGCATGAAGGTGTGCCATGCGGGAAGCAGCGTTTCCTGTTGCCAATCTGGCAGCATTGACCAGTTGGAGACTTTGAGTCGGCTTTTATTTTTTGCATCAGGAACGGCTTCATGAGGCAGGGAAGCAGGAGGGGTAGCGATCGAAGCTGGCGGTTTTTCCGGAGTAGAGGGCGGGGATTTAGTGGATGTTGTTTCGGTCTGACAGCCTGACAATCCGAGTAAGGCTGTAATCAGCAAAGCCATTAATTGGGTTTTTATCGAAATTCGGTTAAAGTAGCTGTATTTTAAACACATTTTATTTGGAGAGAATATGTGGGTATTGGCACTTGAAGCAGCGCTGGCACTTGGGTTGTTCATTTTTCTTATCTGGTGGACAATTCCCGGGAAGAAAAGCAGGCAAGTGGAACAGGCAGATAAAAACGATGAAAAAAAATAAAACGTGCCTTTTCCAGTAAATTGTGTATCACACTGGATTTTCCACATCGATAAAATGATGTGTGATACCGAATTTCTGCGAAATATGCTCACCGAGCGCCTGGATTCCGTAGCGCTCGGTTGCATGATGTCCTGCAGCAATATAGGCTATACCTGATTCTCTGGCAGCATGGACGTTTTGCTCGGAGATTTCTCCGGTAATGAAGGCATCTGCTTCCAGCCGGATCGCTTCCTCGAAATAACTTTGGGCGGCTCCAGTACACCAGGCAATACGCTGTACCGGTTTGAGCGGCTTGCCGATGATCAGTGGCTTGCGGCCGAGCACCCTGCTCAGAATAGTATCCAGCTCGCCCAGGCTGATTGGTGCGGGGAGAGAGCCACAGGCAGCAATATTCTGTTCACCGAAGCGGCCATCCTCTTTTATTCCCAGCCTTTTCCCGAGTTGGGTATTATTGCCCAGCTCAGTATGTGCATCCAGTGGCAGGTGGTAGGCATAGAGATTAATGTCATGCTCGATTAGCATAGCGATACGGCGACGTTTCATGCCACGCACACAAGGATCTTCTCCCCGCCAAAAATAGCCATGGTGCACGATTACTGCATCCGCCTGCAGATCTATGGCAGTCTGTAGCAATGCCTGTGAGGCCGTTACCCCGCTGATAAGCGTATGAATTGAGGTACGTCCCTCTATTTGCAAACCATTTGGACAGTAATCATGGAATTGCCGGACATTCAGCAATTCATTCAGATAATTTTCCAGCGTATTTTGTTGCATAATATCTTTTCTTGAATATTTATATTTAGGCTGCTGAATCTCTCTATGCATAAACTATGGCTGATTTTTACACAAACAGTAACTGTCCTGCTTGCTGTTTTTTTTGTTGTTTCCACCTTGCGTCCTGAATTGCTGCCGTGGACACCGCGTGGCAAACTGGCAACCATTCGGGAAGCCGTCAGGACAGATGTTATATCACCCAGTCCCGGGAGCTTCAATGCTGCCGCAGAACTGGCCATGCCTTCCGTGGTAAATATCTTTACCAGTAAAGAAGTAAGAATGCCCTCTCATCCGCTTATGGATGATCCTTTCTTTCAGCGTTTTTTCGGAGACCGTTTCAGCCCGAGAACCCAGCGTACTTCCAGCCTGGGATCAGGTGTGATTGTCAGTCCGGAAGGTTATATTCTCACGAACCATCATGTGGTGGAAGCAGCCAGTGAGATACAGGTTGCATTAATGGATGGCAGAAATGCCAAGGCACGTGCTATCGGTTCAGATCCGGAAAGCGATTTGGCTGTACTGAAGATTGATCTTGACGGATTACCCAGTATTACATTCGGAGAATCTGATCAGGCCAAGGTAGGAGATATCGTGCTGGCAATCGGTAATCCATTCGGAGTGGGCCAAACCGTGACAATGGGAATCATTGGTGCGCTGGGGCGTTCCCATGTAGGGATCAATACCTATGAAAATTTTATTCAGACCGATGCAGCCATCAACCCGGGTAACTCAGGTGGAGCGCTGACTGATACTTCCGGTAATCTGATTGGTATCAATACCGCGATTTATTCACGTACCGGCGGTTCACTTGGAATCGGATTTGCTATTCCTGTCAGTGCAGCCCGGCAAATTATGGAGCAGATCATCGAAACAGGGGGAGTCATACGCGGCTGGCTGGGGGTGAGTATGCAGGATATTACTCCGGAACTGGCTGAATCCTTCGGACTGAAAAAAATAGGTGGTGCATTGATAGCCGGTGTACTCAAAAATGGACCGGCTGATGAGGCCGGAATCAAACCGGGGGATATTCTGATTGCTGTGAATGGAAAAACCGTCATCAACTCTTCTGAAATGCTGAACATGGTAGCGTCGCTCGCGCCTGGCAAGTCAGCGACTCTTACAGTATTACGTAACGGAACAGAGCAGGATATTCAGGTGCTGGTCGGCAAGCGCCCAGTCTGATACACGATATAGCGTGAATATCAGACTGGTCATGGCAGGCCTGCCTGCTACACTGGTACGCTGGATTGATGTCAATCTGCTTGCTCTGGGCAGGGAAATGCGGCTTTCCTATCTGCCACCTTTGATGGTTTATCTGGCAGCCGGTATTTCAAGTCTGACCGGAATTGTCGGTACCTTTTATGTCAAGGAAAGACTCGGGCTGTCCGCAGAGTTTCTGGCGGCGCTCGGATTCTGGATGGCGTTACCGTGGGCGTTGAAAATGCCGCTCGGACATCTGGTCGATCTGATGTGGCGCTGGAAAAGTCTGCTGGTCTATCTGGGAGCAGGATTGATTGCTGCCAGCCTTTTCATCATGATCGGATTGCTCGGACATCCTGAAGCCATGTATGAGCTTGCGCCACTGGCGCAGTGGTATGTAGTGGCAGCCCTGCTGGCACCGGTAGGGTACGTGCTGCAAGATGTCGTAGCGGATGCCATGACTGTGGAGGCCGTGCCTCGGGTTGATGCGGAGGGGGTGCCTGTTGAGCCGGAACAGCGCAAGCAGATGCATATTACAATGCAGACGTTGGGGCGAGTTGCCATTATCGGGGGCGGGATTCTGGTTGCAGTCGCAAATGTCTGGCTCATGAAGGATGTTGCTCTTCTTCCGGAGGCGGAGAAGGCTGCAGTCTATCTGTTCGTATATCAGCTTGCCCTAGTGATCCCGTTCATTTCCGTGTGTGGGATCTGGCTGGCAGCCTGGCTGAAACGTCGTGAAGCGAAACGTTTTACTGCACAGGGAATGGATCGCGGGGAAGTCGAGGCTCTGCTGAATGTGCATGGAGAAGCTCCTCCCGTTAACTGGTGGATACTCGGCGGCGGGCTGGCCTTTACAGTTGTTTCCCTGGGAGTCGGGCTGGTACAGATCCCGGGCGCAGAAGAAATCATCTTCTGTTTGTCAATGACAATCGTCCTGTTTCTGATCTGGCGGCTTACTGCCGAACTGGACCGGGAAGCCCGCAATGTTCTGGTGGGAACAGCTGTACTGGTATTCGTATTTCGTGCTATTCCGACACCTGGTGCCGGCTCAACCTGGTGGATGATCGATGAACTGGGTTTCGATCAGCAGTTCCTGGCCATGCTTTCTCTGATTGGCTCCACACTGACACTTGCGGGTATGTTTATTTTCCGCCGCTTCATGGCCGAGCGTTCAATGGCCTATGTCATCGGTTTTCTTACCATAGCCGGTACTATTCTGTCGTTACCTGTCATTGCCATGTATTTTGGTTTGCATGAATGGACAGCAGCTCACACGGGCGGGGTTGTCGATGCACGCTTTATCGCATTGATCGATACTGCCCTGGAGTCACCGCTCGGACAGATATCGATGATCCCGATGCTTGCCTGGATTGCCAACTCCGCCCCGGAGAAGCTCAAGGCAACATTTTTTGCTGTTATGGCATCCTTTACTAATCTGGCTTTATCGGCGTCGCAACTTGCAACTAAATATATCAATCAGATCTTTACTGTAACTCGCGAGGTTAGAGAGCCAGGAACTGGTGAAATACTGGTTCCTGCTGATTACAGTGAGCTGGGCACACTGCTGATTACTGTGACAATTCTTGGGTTTGTGTTACCTATGCTGGCTGTGATAATCATCAAATATTCCCGTCTGCGCAGCGCCTGAGCTTATATTCACGATATTATCGATGCGCGGGATCAGGCGGAATTGATTGGATATCACAGCGTTAGCGGATCGACCTCCAGGTGCCAGCGTATTTTGCTGCGGATTGGGAGAGCGGTGATACGTCGATACCAGTCACTGAGAAATACCTGTAGATGCTTGCGTGAACGGGCCTGTACCAGCAGTTGAGCACGGTCCATACCCTTAAGTCGTGTCATGGAAGCAGGAACCGGATCGAACAGTTGGACATGGTTGAATTGTTCAGAAGCGATAGCAATTTCTGCCATCTGATGTAGAAATTCCAGCGCATTCACCATGACAGGTGCTTCTGCGCGTAATACGGCCAGGTGGACGCAAGGTGGAAAGCTGGCTGATTTACGTTCTTTCAGCAAAACTCGTGCATAAGCGTCATAGTCTTGGCGCAGCAATGCCTGGTACAGCGGATGTTGCGGAAATTCAGTCTGGATCAGGACAGTACCTGGGATATCTGCCCGGCCGGCACGTCCTGCCACCTGCATCAATTGTGCAAAAAGTTGTTCCTCTGCACGAAAATCAGTGCTGTAGAGCGAGGCATCGGCATTTAGCACCCCTACCAGTGCAAGATTCGGAAAGTCATGACCTTTTGCAAGCAGCTGAGTACCCACCAGGATATCCACTTTCCCCTGATGGATAGTATCAAGTATTAATTGCCAGGCATGTTTGCGGCGGATGCTGTCACGATCGACCCGCAGGATACGGGCATCAGGAAAATGCCTGGCCAGGGCAGCCTCGATACGCTGTGTACCGTGGCCGAACGGCAGAATATCCGGGTCTCCACAGTGTGGGCAGGCGGGTAATACAGATTGCTGATATCCGCAATAATGGCAACGCAGCAGCCGGTCATGCAGGTGTACAACCAGCCGGCTGGAACAGCGCTTGCAAACCGCAATCCAGCGGCAGGATTTACAGAGTAATACCGGGGAGTAGCCGCGGCGATTAATAAATACCAGACTCTGCTGTTTTTGTAAAAGAGCATGATTCAATGCACCGAGTAATGGTTCTGACAGCCCTTCCCAGACTTGGATAGAACGTAAATCGATACAGCGTATTTCCGGCACCACCGCTTTGTGGGCTGCGCGCGAGTGCAGTTGCAGCAGCCGGTAACGGCCGCTGAGTGTATGGTGGTAGCTTTCCAGAGAAGGGGTGGCAGAGCCAAGAATGACAGGGATATTTGCCTGTCGGGCACGGTAAATTGCCAGGTCGCGTGCAGAATAACGCAGCCCGTCCTGCTGCTTGAAAGAATGATCTTGCTCCTCATCCACTATGATCAGACCAGGGCTGAGCAGGGGAGTAAAAATGGCGAGACGTGTGCCGAGCACTATGCCAGCTTCTCCTCGTTGTGCCTGTAACCAGCCATACAGCCGCTCGCTGTCATTCAGTCCGCTGTGCAGGCTGACTAGCAAGATATCCGGAAAACGTTTCCGGAAGATTGTTTCCAGTTGGGGGGTGAGGTTGATTTCAGGCACCAGGATCAGGATCTGTCGTCGTTGCGCGAGCAGGGAGCTTGCAACCTGAAGATAGATCTCAGTTTTGCCGCTGCCGGTGATGCCGTGCAGTAGCCATGGTGTAAATGTTCCGGTCCTGGCAAGAATTTCGGAAATGGCATGGGCCTGTTCAACAGTTGGAACAGGTATCGGTGAAGCGCTGATTGAATGTTGTTTTTGAATGGCTGTAATCTGTTCTATCCAGCCCAGATCTATGAACTCACGTAATAATTTCCGGGTATGGGAGGACATTTTCCTGACTACTTCGGAGGGGATATTTCCATTTTCCTGGAACAGAGTCAGTAACTGGCGTTTTGCTCGGGCTCGGCCCGGGATATCAGAAATGGTGAGAGCCTTGCCCGTATCAGTGAGTGTCCATTCCCGGTTTGGCTCCGGCTGTCTGATTGCCCGTCTGAACTGCCGCAACAGGACTGGCAAGCCATTCATGACTACCTGACCGATCGGATGGTGATAATAGTGGCGGCAGAATTCAAATAATTCGAGTAACGACGGAGATAAGGGGAGGGTATCGCGATAAATTCGGCTGACGTGTTTCAGCTTCTCATCAGGAAGAGGTGATGTATCACATACAGCCATGATGATACCCGGCATTTGCCGGCTGCCAAAAGGTACACATACACGCAGCCCGATATCAGCCAGACTCGCATCAGGTGCTAAATAATCGAACAGGCGGTCAACCGGAATATCGAGGGCGACACGAATAATTGCCATACCGGAAATACCGGGGTTAACCTGCCGGAAAAGGAGGATGACCGACTTCATCCTCCGTAAGATCAATACCTTTGCGGAAATTTAATCAGTGGAGACACGGTACAAAGTAGTCGGTGCCAGTCCTGTTCCAGAGAGTATGGCATTTTGGCCATCCGCATCGATTTTGAAGGTGATCGGTTGTCCGCTATATTCTGACAGACCGGCACAGCCACTGGTGTTGTAGGTGAAACTCGACAGTTTGAGCGTGCTGCTGGCTGCATCAAATGAGTATGTGGCAAGCTCCACGCCGGGCTTGGCGCAGTCGGAAGGCGTTGCTCGGGCAGCGGTGCCCACCGGATCAATCAGCATATAACGGTTATTGGCGAAAAACAGAAAAGTAGGTACCTTGACTGAATCGTTACCCGCTGCCCAGGCTCCAACAATGCCGGGAGCATTATCCATTTTTGTATAACGTACTTCCTGCACGGCAGTTTCGGCAACTTCATCATCGGAACTGAGTTCAAGTGGTTTTGAGATATGAAACAGCTCACCGAACAGACTGGATTGCTCCCTTTCCCGCTGCACCACTACGATATCCGAAATGATCAGCTCGTTTCCGTCGGTATGAATGCGCCAGCCGGGCCGAGGGTGAGAAAATCCCGATTGAAGATTGGTGTCTATTTCCTGTGTGCTGATCAGTTTAAAGCCTCGCTCGTCATATTCTGTCGCTTTGGCTGTCCCATACTCCACACCGGCAGTAAAGACCACTTTGCTGCCACATGAGCGGTTGGCATCACATACATCATCCGGTGTGACTTCACCATGGAGGTATTCCCCACTGCCATCGATCGACAGGCGAAAGAAACTGACACTGGTATCATCATGATTGACCCAGAGATGATTGCCCAGCAGAGCGACTGCCTGAGATAAAAAGTGCGTGTTTGCCTCTTCTGCTGTTTTAACATTGCCGGGAATACCGGCAGCCTTCCGGGCAGCAGTAAGCACTGGAGAGCTGGCGAAAGTTTTGTGATCGACTTTCAGGTCGAGAGAAGCATCCAAGGCATCAGCAGCCGCCTGGGGAATAGAGATGCCGTTTGCGGGGTCGTTATCGGCGTCGAGTGATTGAAACAGAATCAACAGATTTTGTAATTTGTTCCGGTCACCTGCAGCCAGTTCGATTGGGGTGGTAAGTGCTGCACCCACCACTTTTCCGAGGTTGAGCTGGCCCAGTCGGAATTCGATGCTGTCGCCGTGATTGAATTTATAAAGACCCGTCTTGTCAGTAATACCTGATGCGCCTGACTCAGCCGAATAAGCTACCCCTTCTATTGCTGCATCGGTCAATATTCCGGTAGTTGGTCCCTGAAGAAGCGTAGCTGACTTTCTGCCCGTTGTTTCCTGTTGGCTGTCACAAGCTGCTAGACTTAAGGCAAACATGCTCATGAGTAACAGTTGAATCGTTGTATGCTTGTTATCTGCTTTCATCGAATTAGAGTATTTAATTAATTCTGATAAGCCGGTTAGAGATTTAATATTAATAGAGCCGGCGATTGCAATTGTAATCCTGGAAAAGAAGAGGATAATGCAGCATCCAATAATTAATTTTGAATCAGCGTTTGGTCCACGATTATAGTCCATGAAGGGATGGGGTGGTCAAATCTTGATATTAGCTCCTAACCGCTAATGAGTCTTAGCTGGTTTCCTGTTGGTCGTGTCTCAATACATATTACATATTGATTTGATTGATCTCGCGTAAGAAAAATTTTCGCGGGTTAATAATTTTCTGCCACAGACAATCTATTTTTGTTTTTTCTTATATATATTTATTTCTGACCGGGAGGTGGTACTCAAAAACATATGGCCAGCTTTGCATACAATCCAGACTTCATGACAACACATCCACAGCTTCCCGTTGACTGGTATCTGAATCCACGGATTTTCGAGTTGGAAAAACAGCTGTTATTCGACCAGGGCCCCGGTTATATCGGACATGAGCTGATGGTACCCGAGAAAGGAGATTATTATGTGCTGTCCTGGCAAAACAATGCCAAGGTTCTAGTACACAATGAGCAGGGTGTTGAGCTGCTCTCCAATATTTGTCGCCATCGTCAGGCAGTTATTTTAGAGGGGCACGGTAATACGGGAAATATAGTTTGTCCGATTCACCGCTGGACTTATGCGATGGATGGCAAACTCTTGGGCGCGCCACATTTTAGCAAGAAGCCGTGCCTGAATCTGGGCAAAACGATTCTGCAGCAATGGAACGGACTGATTTTTGCCGGGAAGCGTAATGTCAGCCATGATCTGGCCGGGCTCAAGACCCGTGAAGAGCTGGATTTTTCAGGATATATATTGGATCACATTCAGATTGACCATTATGAGTGCAACTGGAAAACTTTTATCGAGGTTTATCTGGAGGATTATCATGTCGATCCTTTTCATCCTGGCTTGGGTCATTTTGTCGATATCAGCAAGCTCGACTGGGAATTCGGCGACTGGTACAGTGTTCAGACCGTTGGCGCCAATCCTGATTTTGGTCGGGCGGGGTCTCCAGTATATGAAAAATGGCAGACGCAGATATTGCAGCAAAATGACCAGCAGGTACCTCGGCATGGTGCTGTCTGGTTGCTCTATTATCCAAATATCATGATTGAGTGGTATCCGTATACACTGGTCATCAGTACTATTATGCCGACCGGAATAGAGCAATGCATGAATGTAGTCGAGTTTTATTATCCGGAGGAAATTGCTCTGTTTGAGCGTGAACTGGTCGAAAGAGAGCAGGCTGCCTACCGGGAAACAGCAAAAGAAGATGAGGAAATCTGCAGACGAATCACAGCTGGCCGGCGCGCCCTGTTCCAGCAGGGAGTGAATGAAACAGGACCATATCAATTCCCAATGGAAGCAGGAATGGCACATTTTCATGGCTTTCTTCGACGTGAAATTGAACCCCATCTGCCCTGAGCCAAGATCCTATAACCGAAATGGCCTCATTATGGATGGTGGCGGCAGGGCTTATGTTCGCTTGCATGGGCGTGCTGGTCAAACTTGCTGCTGCTTTTTTCTCCAATATCGAATTGGTATTTTATCGTTCTCTGGTGGGTATGGTGGCAGCCTTCCTTGTCATGCGCATCTATCGGATGCCTTTGGTCACTGAACACTGGAAGATTCATTGCTGGCGCGGTTTATCCGGGCTGGCCGGTATGCTGTTGTTTTTTTACTGTATTTTCCAATTGCCACTGGCAACCGCTATCTCACTGAACAATACCTGGCCTTTGTTTCTTGCCTTTTTTGCGGTATTGCTGTTGAAAGAGGATTTTAGCTGGCCACTGGCCGGAGCCGTAATGCTGGGCTTCAGTGGTGTAATTCTGCTGCTTCGGCCCACTCTAGATGAGGGCCAGTGGGATATGGCACTGATCGGGATCGGTTCAGGTTTGCTGGCCGGGATTGCTCATTTCAACGTCCGGCAACTGAGTGAGCTCGGTGAATCAGACTGGCGTATAGTATTTTATTTTACACTGGTATGTACGCTCATTACCGGTCTGTGGCTAGCTTTTACCACGGTCAGTCCTGTCGGTATGCACGGCCTGATACTGGCGCTGGGTATCGGAGTAACTGCCACTCTGGCACAACTGGCGCTCTCCCGGGCGCACCGCGGAAGCAATATTATCGCTGTTGGAGCGCTTTCCTACAGCTCGGTATTGTTTGCGGGATTACTGGATTTATTTTTCTGGGATGCTTGGCTGCCTGTTTCTGCATGGGGAGGAATGGGGCTGATCATACTGGGAGGATTGCTAAGCGTTCGGAGTGTGCCGTTACAGCGCCCGGACAATGTTACCCTCGATGACTGATACATCACGAAACAGCCGACAAGAAAACCCAATTTGCATCGGGGTTACCGTTTATCTATGATTACCGCTCATTATTTGGAGCACAGGACTAATGATTAATATTGAAAAAACCGGCAATCTGATCATCGTTGCGATTATTGGGGAATTTACCTTGGACGATTTCAGGCAGTTTGAAGATCAGGTACTCTATCAGTTCCATTTCAATGGAGAAGCCAATTTGCTGCTGGATTGGCGTGATATGGTGTCCTATACGCTGGACGTTGCCTGGAAAGAAATCAGGTTCATGCGTGAGCATGGCAGTAAAATCAATCGAGTGGCAGTGGTTACAGACAGTCAATGGCAGGCGTGGAGTGCCTGGGTTTCCAATTTATTCACTGATGCAGAAGTGGTGGTATTTTCTGATTACAATGAAGCATCTGCATGGGCCATTGCCTGATTGGCTTTCTGTAGCAGTTCAGATCCCAAAAGGCGGTTGATATGGACGATTATGTACTGGCACGGGTCTTGCATGTACTGGGTGTAGTGCTGTGGATCGGAGGGGTCGCAATGGTAACAAGTACATTGCTGCCGGTGATAACGCAGCTACCATCGGATTCCGACCGAATTGGAATTTTCCGGCGGATCGAGAAACGTTTTGCACGACAGGCACGCTTTACTACATTGCTCGTAGGACTGACCGGTTTTTACATGGTGTATCTCTTGGATGCGTGGCACCGTTTCGCAGAGATACGTTTCTGGTGGATGCATGCCATGGTGCTGGTATGGGGAATATTCACCCTGTTTTTATTCATACTTGAACCCCGGGTATTGCATAAACGGGTTAATGCAAGCGCGCAGCAGGATCCGGAAGCTGTATTGATCAGAATACAGCGGATGCATTGGCTGTTATTGGGTATCAGTTTGATTACGGTTGCCGGGGCAGTAGCGGGAAGCCACGGGTGGTCATTTTCTTGGGAGAGATGATGGACTATATGGCGCTAAAGCATGTACATGTGACGAGCGTAGTACTCAGCTATACATTATTTCTGCTGCGCGGAATATGGATGCTGCGTCTGTCACCCATATTACAGCAGCGCTGGGTAAAAATTATTCCGCATGTTAATGATACAGTGCTACTGGTGAGTGCAGTGATACTGGCTGTACAGACACATCGGAATCCGATTGAAGAACCTTGGCTCGCCGCGAAAATTATCGGGTTGGTGGTATACATCATGCTAGGCATCATTGCTTTCAGACTGAGTAAAACATATCAGACGAAAATGACCCTCTGGATTCTGGCGCAGGTTGTGTTTATTTATATCGTATCTGTCGCGCTGACAAAAAATCCTCTTCTGTTTTGATGTTGAGTCCTCCGGTACCAGATCTTCCCGGACGGGATAAAATAACTGACTCACGCCTGACAAGTCAGGATGTTTGACATTTTCTTTATGCTAACCGATAATCCTCGATTATCTTGTAGACACTATATAAAGGGGATTTAGTGAAAACCTTTTCTGCCAAGCCACATGAAGTCAGTCATGAATGGTTTGTCGTTGATGCGACCGATAAAGTTCTGGGGAGGTTGGCGGCAGCCATTGCCCATCGCTTGCGGGGTAAGCATAAACCCATTTATACACCACATGTGGATACCGGTGACTATATCGTAGTTATTAATGTCGATAAACTGAAAGTAACCGGCAATAAGGCTGAAAACAAGAAATATTATCGTCACAGCGGTTATCCTGGGGGGATTTATGAGACCACCTTTAAGAAAATGCACGAACGTTTTCCTGCCAGGCCACTGGAGAAGGCTGTAAAAGGTATGCTGCCTAAGGGGCCGTTAGGATATGCCATGATAAAAAAACTCAAACTTTATGCGGGTGATGCCCATCCTCATGCAGCACAACAACCGCAACCACTGGAAATTAACGCTTAACAGATTATGGCGATTCAATATAATTACGGAACCGGACGCAGAAAAAGTGCCGTCGCGCGGGTTTTTATCAAACCAGGGACAGGTATCATTACAGTAAATCACAAGCCAGCAGATGAATATTTTTCACGAGAGACAGGGCGTATGATCATTCGGCAGCCTCTTGAGTTGACTGGAAATATTTCAAATCTGGATATTATGGTCAATATTCATGGCGGTGGAGAATCCGGTCAGGCTGGAGCCGTTCGTCATGGTATCACCCGGGCATTAATCGATTATGATGAAACACTGAAGCCGGTGCTGAGCAAAGCAGGTTTCGTGACACGAGATGCACGTGAGGTGGAGCGGAAGAAAGTTGGGCTGCGCAAAGCCAGGCGCCGCAAACAGTTTTCGAAACGTTAATATAGGGTCGTTGTTTCACGAGAAATTCGGAAAGCCGCCTTGTTGGGCGGCTTTTTTGTATCGAATTTATATTCAGGATCAATTTTTAACAGCGGATAGTATCTTTCCAGTTCTTATTTATCAAATGATCAAGGTCGGCATTGTAGGGGGGACAGGTTATACGGGCGTCGAACTGCTGCGTATTCTTGCGCAGCATCCTAAAGTCAGGCTCAAAATCATAACCTCCCGCCAGGAAAATGGAATGCGTGTTGATGAGCTTTTCCCCAGCTTGCGCGGACAGGTTGCGCTCAAGTTCAGTGATCCTGCCGAGGCAGATTTGGATAAATGCGATGTCGTTTTTTTTGCTACCCCTAATGGTATTGCCATGCAGCAGGTGGGAACCTTGCTTGATGCGGGAGTAAGGATTATTGATCTGGCAGCCGATTTTCGGATTAAAGATATTGCAGAATGGGAAAGATGGTATGGCATGCCGCATGCCGCCCCCGAACTGGTGACTGAGGCCGTTTATGGCTTGCCCGAGATCAACCGGGACAAGATTCGACATGCCAGGTTGATTGCCAACCCTGGCTGCTATCCTACTGCTGTACAACTGGGATTTCTGCCACTGGTCGAAACAGGAGTCGTGGATACAGATCATCTCATTGCTGATACTAAATCGGGTGTGTCCGGCGCGGGGCGTAAAGCGGAAGTACATACGCTATATGCCGAAGCATCGGATAATTTTAAGTCTTATGCAGTAGCCGGTCATCGTCACTTGCCTGAGATCAGGCAAGGATTGGCTGAAAGATCCGGCAAATCGATCGGCCTGACTTTCGTCCCTCATCTGACGCCAATGATTCGCGGAATACATGCCACACTGTATGCAAAACTTACCCGGGATATCGATTTGCAGGCTTTGTACGAGGATCGTTACTCGGAAGAGCCGTTTGTCGATGTGCTCCCGGCAGGCAGCCATCCCGAGACACGTTCCGTACGCGGTTCAAATTTCTGCCGGATTGCCGTCCATCGTCCCGGGAACGGCGATACCGTAGTGATTTTATCAGTTACTGACAATCTGGTTAAAGGTGCGGCCGGCCAGGCTGTTCAGAATATGAACATTATGTACGGATTGGCGGAAACGACAGGTATCAGGCATGTTCCGTTATTACCCTAATTTTGTTGAGTATATTGGCGGCAAAATAGCAAAGAGAATATTATCCGACACAGGGCGGACACGTAATATTTTCAGAGATTTATAAAAATCGGGGAAACGAATTGTTGCATAACAGACAGGGCATTAGCGCACCCAGAATGGTTGTGCGCCCTCATATTCCTTGGTACCGGCGTTTGCTGATAGTTGTCATGGGGATGTTGCTGGTCAGCTTGCTTGCCTATGGGATGTATGAAGCCGGGCGGAATACTGTCCAGCCTGTCAATGACAGTAGCACAACCGAGCTGGTTCCGGAACAAATCCCCGAATTGGGCAATTGCCTAGAGAAATATGATACTGCTCTTTGCTCACAGCTTGCGGAGCTTGTCAGACAGCTGCAGATCAGTAATGCAACACGCGCCGATCTGGTTAAGCAAGTTAAATCCCTGGATGAAGAAAATGAGCGTTTAAGAGAAGATCTGGCCCTGTTTCAGCGATTGATTGCCGGAAATGAAGAATCGCCGGACGTAGAACTTGTCATTCATCGTTTTACACTTGAAACAGGTCAGCTCCCCGGAGAATATCTGTATACACTGCTGCTTGCTCAGGGCAGTCAGCGTTCTACAGGTTTTAACGGGAAGCTCGAATTTGTAGTTGGACTGCTGCAGGAGGGCGAAAAAAAATTAATTTCTCTTGTGGATGAGAGTGCCTCCAAGGGGTTCCCGGTTGATTTCCGTTTTTATCACAGACTGGAAAAAAGCTTTCAGGTGCCGGTGAATACGGTAGTGGAAAGCTTGCAGGTGCGTATATACAAGAATGGCTCAAATGAAGCAATGCTGACAAAGACGATCCCGTTATCTTCGTAAGGAATCGATATATGTTCGGTCGGAAAAATAAAATTTTCAGTGATATCGATACGCTGATCGGGGCAAATACTGTAATTACCGGTGATATTCAATTTGCTGGCGGGTTGCGGGTGGATGGTCGTATTTGCGGTAATATTGTTGCTGCCGGAAGTAAGCCGCACCCCATGCTGGTACTCAGTGAACGGGGAGTGATTGAAGGAAAAATCAAGGTACCTTACATGATAATTAATGGAACGGTAAAAGGACCGATTCATGCGGATGAAAGTCTTGAGCTGCAGCCGGGTGCCAGAATTAGTGGAGATATCCACTATAAAACCATCAAAATACATCAGGGGGCGGCAGTCGAGGGGAAAATGGTCCGCCAAGAAACTCCCCAGCCGGAGAAGTTGATTACATTCGTCGCACCCGACGTTGAACAAAATAAACAGAGAGAAAATACAGAATAGTTATTTTTAATTTGTTATGAATACCTTTGGGGGCCGGGTTTATCCAATATGACCTTGATCAGGCTTGCCGTTACGAAGCATTTCTGCAGCATGCCGGCGGGTGGCGGCGGTCAATTTCTCACCGCCCAGCATACGCGTAATTTCCTCGATTCTTGCTGACTCATCGAGTTCTCTGATATAGCTGACCGGCAATTGTCGATCATCCAGCCCGATAGCCTTGGAAACTTGCCAATGATGATCCCCCAGGGCGGCTATTTGAGGAAGATGAGTGATGCTGATTACCTGGCGTATTTTCCCCAGTTGCTGAAGCAGTTTACCGACCGTTTCTGCGACACGACCGCCAATTCCAGTATCGACTTCATCGAAAATCAGAGTGGGAGCAGCACCAGTTCGACTGGTGACAACCTGGATTGCCAGACTGATGCGGGACAGTTCACCTCCGGATGCCACTTTACTCAATGGTCGTAGTGGCAGATCCGGATGGGCAGCCACCTGGAATTCCACCTGTTCCGTTCCACGCTGATTACCGAATGGCACAGGAATCAGCGCGACATTGAAGCGACCGCCTGTCATTGCCAGGGTCTGCATGATTTCGGTGACTGATCCGGACAGGTTCTCTGCTGCACGGTGTCGTGCCTCACTCAATCTGCCGGCAAGATTTTCATAATTGTTTCGAGCGGATTTTTCTGCATCTGACAGGGCCTGACCATCTGCAGTATTTTCCAGTATTACCAGGCGCTGCCTGGTCGTGTCGAGCAATTCCGGCAGTCTCTCCGGTGTGACACGATATTTTCTGGCTGTTCCATGGATGGTCGCAATATGAGCTTCTGCCTCCTGCAGCTTTTGGGGATCAATATCCAGGTGCTGCTGGTAGCGTTTCAATTCATATACCGCTTCTTGCAGCTGTACCTGTGCTGATTGTAACTGACAGCAAAGCGGCTCGAGCGTGCTGTCTATATCGATCAGGCTGTGCAGGCGGGTAATGGTTGAAGCAAGTTGTGGCAACATGGCAGCTTCGCCTTCCGATAAAGTTTCAAGGCCAGAGTGTGCAGCTTCCAGCAGACTGGCAGTATGGGCCAGCCGGTTATGCTCGGTCTGCAGTATCTCCCAGTCTTTTAATGAAAAATTCAGAGCAGTCAGTTCCTTGACTTGCCACGTCAGAAGTTCACGCTCCTGAATACTTTGCTCGCTATGCTGTTCCCATGCGCGTTGCTGCTGATGCAGATCCTGCCAGTGTCGATAAGATAACGCTACTTTCTGTGCCAAATCGGTTACACCTGCCCACCTATCGAGTAATTCACATTGCTGCTGATTATGCAGCAGCGACTGATGGGCATGCTGGCCATGAATATCGATCAGCCCTTCACCTGCCATTCGCAGTTGTTGCAGTGTTACCGGGTGCCCATTGATGAAATTGCGTGAGCGCCCACTGATTTCAATCACTTTGCGCACCAGACAGATACCGGTTTCATCTTCCAGGGCATTTTCCTGCAACCATACTTGCGTCGAAGGAATTGCCCGGATATCAAATTGTGCGGTAATTTCGGCGCGTTCGCAGCCATGCCTGATCTGGCCGGTGCCAGCGCGCCCACCCAATACAAGTTCCAGGGCATCGATCAGAATCGACTTCCCTGCACCTGTTTCACCTGTCAGAACTGTAAAGCCTGGTCTGAAGGACAGTTCGATCTGATCAACGACGACAAAATTACGGATCGACAAATTCAACAGCATAATTGCTAACAGCCATTTTTCTGAAGAATACCGCTCCAGCCAAGTTTCTCCCGTAGCATACGGTAGTAACTGTGATGGACTGAGTGCAGGAGCTGGATTGTTCTCGGACAGCGTCTTACCACAACCTGGTCGTGTTCCCCGAGATCGAACCAGGAATGGCTGTCGGTGTATATTTTGGTTTCAGTCGTATAATGGACCTTGATTTCGACCGCTGCATCTGCTCCGATTACAATTGGGCGGTTACTGAGGGTATGAGGGCATACCGGTACCAGCGCCATCAGGGCAAGTCCCGGGTGCAGGATTGGTCCTCCTGAGGAAAGTGCATATGCTGTGGACCCGGTCGGCGTAGCTATAATGAGACCATCCGAGCGTAGCGAGTAAACATATTCACCGTTGATACGCACCTCAAACTCAATCATACCGCTGCTGATACCGCGATGAAGTACGACATCGTTGAAAGCCAGTTCCTTGAAAACATTTTCTCCGTTACGTATGACTTCAGCTGTCAACAGCATCCGGTTTTCCACGATAAACTGCCCTTCCAGCATGGTATCAAGTGTTTCGTACATGGTATCCGCTGTAAGATCTGTTAGAAATCCCAGCCGCCCCTGATTGATGCCGACCAGGGGAACACTAAATGGAACGAGTGTGCGAGCAATATTGAGCATCGTGCCGTCGCCTCCCAGCACGATCGCCAGATCAGCCTGTGTGCCGATTTCTTCGAGTGTCAGGACGGGATATTCGATATTCTCGCTATGAGTGGCGGTCAGCGTGTCCAATACTACACTGGCTCCGCGATCGGTCAGATACTGCGCCAGGTCCAGCAAAGGCAACATGATATCGGGGTTTTTATGTTTGCCGATCAATGCAATGGTTTTGAATAAAATGCTGCACATCTATAAAAACGTATCCATACAATTAAAAGTACAGGAATTACCTGTTTTTCCGATATTAACGTAGCTGATACCAAAGGTAAAAACAAGTTGAAAAATGTCGCACTGCCTTCATATGTTGCTTTTATATAAAGCAGATTGCAGGATGCAACTTCTGACCAATACATGTAACAGGACTGATTCGTGTAGAATAAACAAATGCTCAACGAACGCGCGAAAGTTTTACTCAAAACCCTGGTTGAACGTTATATCCATGAAGGACAGCCGGTAGGGTCACGTTCGCTTGCTAAATTTTCCGGACTGGATCTGAGCCCGGCCACGATTCGTAATGTGATGACCGACCTTGAAGAAATGGGGTATGTTGCCAGTCCTCATACTTCAGCAGGACGGATGCCGACTGCGCTCGGTTATCGTTTTTTTGTTGATACGTTACTGGTAGTAAAATCTCTGGAGAATGAACAGATTACTTTGCTGGAAAATCAGATGCATCCAAACAATCCGTCACGTCTGATCAATGTGACCTCCCGGTTACTTTCTGATTTGACACAGTTTGTCGGGGTCGTGGTGACTCCCAAACGAGTAGGAGGGGCGGTATTCCGGCATATAGAATTTGTGGCACTGACTGAAAAGAGAATTCTTCTGATTCTGGTGACGCCGGATGGAGATGTCCAAAACCGGATTATTTTCACGGAATCATCCTATAACCAGTCTGATCTGATCGAAGCCGGAAATTTTCTTAATCAGCATTATGCCGGCTGCACCTTTGAAGAGATTCGCTCCCGGTTGCAGCATGAGCTGACGCAGTTGCGCCGTGACATGACCGGACTGATGAATGCTGCCATCGAGGTAGGCAGTGATGCTCTGCAGGAAAGCAGTGAAACGGTGGTGATCGCCGGAGAGCATAGGCTGTTTGATATCAGGGATCTGTCAGATAATCTGGCCAATCTGAAAAAGCTGTTCGAGCTGTTCGAGCGTAAATCCAAATTATTGCAGCTAATGGAAATGAGCCGCCAGGCCCATGGTGTGAAGATCTTTATTGGCGGTGAATCTGATGAAACTGTACTGGAGGAAGTCAGTGTGGTGACGGCTCCCTATGAGATGGAAGGAGAGATTGTAGGGACTGTCGGTGTGATCGGTCCCCGACGTATGGCTTACGAACGTATCATTCCCATTGTCGATATCACTGCCAAGCTGCTTTCGAGCAATCTGTCGTGATGTTTTTATCTGGTTTTATCTGTCCATGACCCGGGCAATGTTGCCTGAGCCGGCTTATCGGCATGGCTCATCAGGCAGGATCGGTGTTCTGATGGTCAATCTGGGCACACCTGATGCACCGACTGTCAAGGCTTTGCGGCCCTACCTCAGACAATTTCTCAGTGAACCGCGTATCGTGGAGTTTCCACGCTGGCTTTGGTGGTTTATCCTGAATGTGGTTATTCTCAGAGTTCGTCCACGAAGATCAGCGAAGAAATACGAACAAATCTGGACGCCGGAAGGTTCGCCACTCAAGGTGCATACTGAGCGTCAGGTAGCCCTTGTAGCAGGTTTGCTGGAAGAACGGATCAAACCTGCGCCGCTGATCGACTATGCGATGAATATCGGTACTCCATCCATTCCGGAAAAGTTGCAGCGGATGAAAGAACAGGGCTGTGATCGTATTCTGGTAGTGTCGCTGTTTCCCCAGTATGCTGCCAGCAGCAGTGGTTGTGTGCTGGATGGTGTTTTTTCTGAGCTGCGAAAAATGCGTAATATACCCGATGTACGTACCATCAGGCATTATCACGATAATCCTGGCTACATCGGGGCACTGGCGCAAAATATCCGTGATTACTGGGCAAAACATGGTCAGCCGGACAAGCTGGTTATCAGCTTCCATGGTGTGCCTCGCAAGACTTTGGAGATGGGTGATCCTTATCATGGTGAATGTCAGAAGACCGGTCGACTGTTGGCTGAAGCACTGGAACTCCCCGATGATCGGTACCAGATATGTTTCCAGTCACGTTTTGGTTTTTCGGAATGGCTGAGTCCGTATACCTCAAGTGTGCTTAAAGAATTGGGGGAACAGCAGATCAGGCGGGTGGATGTTGTCTGTCCCGGTTTTGTTTCGGATTGCCTGGAAACTCTCGAAGAAATTGCGATGGAAGGGAAAGCTATCTTTATCGGGGCGGGAGGGGGTGAGTTTCACTATATTCCCAGCCTCAATGAGCATCCTGTCTGGATCCGGGCAATCAGCGACATCATTCATAGCCATTTGGCAGGCTGGACCGATCAGCAGTCTTCTGCAGAAGCTGCCCGGTCATCTCGTAAACTGGCCCTTGAGCTGGGAGCAAGAGAATGATTTGTTTCCCCGGCTTTGTGGGGGCTGGTAATTGATATTGAAGGTTTGCTTTCCCCTGTTTTTTTATGTTCATATAGCAGATTTGGATTCATGGATGACGGAGAGGTGAAGATGTTTATATTCAGGATGAAATGGCTGCTTGTTTTTCTGTTTCCCTGCCTGCTCGCCGCTTGTGCAACATCGCCCACCGGCAGGACACAGCTTGCATTTATGCCGGACGCCGAACTGAACAGTATGGGATTACAGGCTTTCGAGACATTGAAACGCGAGAATCAAGTCAGTAACAATACGGAAAGTAATCAGTTTGTCCGTTGCATTACCAGCGCAATTACCCGGGAAGTAGGGGGGGAATGGGAAGTGGTGGTATTTGAAGACCGATCATTAAATGCATTTGCGCTACCTGGTGGAAAAATTGGTGTGCATACTGGTCTGATCGACCTGGTAGATAATCAGGATCAGCTGGCAACCGTCATCGGTCATGAGGTCGGGCATGTGATAGCCAGACACAGTAACGAACGTCTGTCTCAACAGGCGGGCGCAGAAATGGGTATCTCGCTGGTTCAGGCGGTTGCAGCGCCACAGACTGCTCTGGGACAGACTGCGGTCGGGTTGTTGGGGGTTGGGGCGCAGTATGGGATTATCATGCCATTCAGCAGGCTGCATGAAAGTGAAGCAGATATGATTGGTCTGGATCTGATGGCGAAAGCGGGATTCAATCCGGCAGAAAGTATCACGCTATGGCAAAAAATGGCTCAGGCCAGTCAGGGTGCGCAACCGGCAGAGTTTCTGTCCACGCATCCCTCGCATGCTACTCGCATCCAGGATTTACAGGCGCGCCTGCCCCGAGCACAGCAGTTGCAGCAGCAGGCGAACGCTGCGGGTAAGACTCCCCGCTGTGTGAAGTGATCGAATCGTAGCCCTGTCAGAATATATGACGGATGAAAGGGAATGCCTGTTTTCCTGAGTAGGAAGAAAGATGAGCCGGCCATTTCTGCATAAGACAGATTTTATGCCTGTTCAAATTATCTATGAAGCCTCAAAGCCTGAAAATAAATCACATTTCCCCTGAGATCCTTAGTCAGTCATCAGTCGGTTTCTGGAAATCATTTTTCTATTTATATCTATTTTGAGGAGATAATAACAAATGTCGCAAAAACACCCTGTTATAGCTGTGACCGGATCATCCGGTGCCGGGACGTCCACGGTTAAGACCAGTTTCGAGCATATTTTCCGGCGTGAGCGGTTGAGTGTGGCGGTTGTGGAAGGAGACAGCTT
>JBIQJX010000001.1:0-25744 GCA_044507105.1 Nitrosomonas sp. | reverse complement strand
GGAGTGAAAAGTGATACGGCTGATGTTGGCCAATATGTGGATCTGATGGTGGGGGTAGTGCCCATCGTCAATCTTGAATGGATACAGAAGATCTATCGCGATACTGCCGCTCGGGGGTATTCAGCAGAGGCAGTAACGCACACGATCCTGCGCCGTATGCATGATTATGTCCATTATATTACGCCGCAGTTTTCTCGTACTCATGTCAATTTCCAGCGTGTACCGACAGTCGATACTTCCAACCCATTCATTGCGCGGGATATTCCCTCACTGGATGAGAGCATGGTCGTTATCCGCTTTCGTGATTATAACACTGCGGATTTTCCCTATTTGCTCAACATGTTGCACGGCTCTTTCATGTCCCGTCCCAATACCATTGTGGTTCCCGGCGGGAAAATGGGTATGGCGATTGAACTGATCCTGACGCCATTGATTCTTGATCTGGTGGCAAAAAGTAAAAAATAGTTTTTTCCGGCTTCTCTGTTCCACTCTGATGATGGAACAGAGAAATCCGATCATTTCTTTATATGACAGCATTACTTTCCGATCTGAATCCGGAGCAGCTTGAGGCCGTTACCTGGCCACATCGTGCTGCACTGGTACTGGCGGGCGCCGGAAGCGGCAAAACCCGCGTGTTGACTGCCCGTATTGCATACCTGCTGCAATCCGGCCTTGCCCGCCCGCATAATATTCTGGCGGTTACTTTTACCAATAAGGCAGCCCGGGAGATGGTCACGCGCATTACCACAATGCTGCCCGTCAGCATACGAGGTATGTGGATTGGCACATTTCATGGTTTATGTAATCGCCTGCTGCGCGCTCATTATGAAGATGCCGGCTTGCCGCAGGCTTTTCAGATACTGGATATGGCGGATCAACTGGCCGTCATCAAGCGTATGCTGAAAGAACGTTCACTGGATGAAAAAGTATTGCCGCCCCGGCAGGTACAGTGGTTCATCAACAATGCGAAAGAGGAGGGGTTGCGGGCGTCTCAGGTCGAGTCGCAGGACAGTTTCAGAGATAGACTGATCGAGTGCTATCAGGCCTACGAAACCCTCAGTATGCGGGAAGGGATCGTTGATTTTGCAGAGTTATTATTGCGATGTTACGAATTGCTGAGTCGTAATGAAATATTGCGCAACCATTATCGTGATCGTTTTGAGCATATTCTGGTAGACGAATTTCAGGATACCAATCGTTTGCAGTATAAATGGCTTAAGTTACTGACCGGCACTGGTTCACTGCAGCATGCGGCTGTTTTTGCTGTCGGGGATGATGATCAGAGTATCTACGCATTTCGGGGCGCACGTGTCGGCAACATGCGGGATCTGGAAAAAGATTTTGCCATTTCGAAAATTATCAGACTGGAGCAGAATTACCGTTCGCACGGTAATATTCTGGATGCTGCCAATGCGCTGATACAAAACAATAAAAGCCGTCTTGGGAAGAATTTATGGACAGCGGCTGGACATGGTGAACCCGTACGAGTCTACTATGCTGCCACGGATACTGATGAAACCGGTTTCATTATCGATGAAATCAGGGTGTTGCACGCTGAGGGTGTGACACTTTCGGATATTGCCCTGTTGTATCGTTCCAATGCACAATCCCGGATCCTGGAGCATGGCCTGTTCAATGCGTCGATTTCCTATCGCGTCTATGGCGGTACACGATTCTTTGATCGCCAGGAGATCAAGCACGCACTGGCTTATCTGCGTTTGATTGCGCTGCCGGATGATGACAATGCGCTATTGCGAATCATCAATTTTCCTGCGCGAGGAATTGGCGCACGTACGCTGGAGCAGTTGCAGGATGAAGCCAGAGAAGCTGATATCAGTCTGTGGCAGGCGGCACTTGAACAATGTGGAAACAGCGAGGTGACCGTTTCCCGAAGAGGTAGTCCATCCGGGAGAGGAGTGACGGGATTCGTCAATCTGATCTCCTCCATGCGACAGACTTGTGAGGGATTGCCGCTACCTGAAATTATCCGCCGTGTAGTGGAGCAAAGTGGTTTGGTAGGATACTATCAGGCGGAACGGGAGGGCAGTAATGAGCGTCTGGATAATCTCAAGGAGTTAATCAACGCAGCTACGAGTTTCGTGCACGAATCTGAAGATGACAGTCTGACAGCCTTTCTGGCGCATGCCTCGCTGGAGGGTGGGGAGCATCAGGCGCAGGGATATCAGGATGCCGTTCAGCTGATGACCGTGCATGCAGCCAAGGGACTGGAGTTTCATTCAGTATTCATCAGCGGGCTGGAGGAGGGATTATTTCCTCATGAAAACAGTCGGAATGAGCCTAATGGACTGGAAGAGGAAAGGCGTCTGATGTATGTGGCTATGACACGTGCACGGCAGCGTTTGTATCTGAGTTATGCACAGAGTCGCATGTTACATGGGCAAGTACATGTAAATATACCTTCGCGATTTGTTGATGAAATTCCGGATGATCTGCTGAAGCGGTTGCAACCGAGATTTTCCGGAACTGGTTACCGGCAAATGTCATCAGAAGCGGGTACAACACATTCCCGCTCCGGAAGAAAAGCTGCAGTGCCTGCGGCAGAAAAAATGATAGCCGCAGGGATCAATAAGACAGGTTTGCATATTGGCCAGCAGGTGTCACACACCAAATTCGGTACCGGTACCATTATCAATTGTGAAGGCAATGGTTCCGATATGCGAGTCCAGGTGAGTTTCAGCCAGGCCGGTACAAAGTGGCTTTCACTTGCCTATGCAAAGCTGGTACCTTTACAAGCAGAGTAATAATTTCAGTTTCATACGTGCGTATCCGGCGGGCTGAAACGTCTGTACAGGTTCTCAGCGTTGCTCAATCCGGCTGACATCCTCTTTATCCTTATCTCCATCCTCATCCGGAACAGGTTCGGGATTGTCATCCTCTTCATAGTGGAAGATATCCTTGTAGCTTACATAAGCAGAAGCAAAAGTGATCGGAAACCACAAAATAAATCCTAGTCCGTAGGGTACAGCTGCCAGCATGGCCAGTATGAACAGCACAATGAAATAGATCTGAAAAGCGAAAAGATTTTTCAGACATGCGAAAAAACTTTTACGCATGGCGATAAGAGGTGGCATGCTTTCGAATATTACCAGCATGGGAGAAAACCAGACTGCCATCATTAACGGGATGATCAGCAACAGGGAAAATAAAAAAGCAGATAGAGCGTTGTCCATGACTGCAGCCAGCTCATTTTCATCGAACCGTTTGCCGTAAAGCCACATATCGACAACCGCATCTCCCCCTAGCAGCATGAAAAGACCGATGATCAGAACATCGCCGATCAGATAAATGCCACCGATTGTGATGAGTGATGCGGTATTTTTTTTAAAACCGGCAAACAGATATTCCAATTCCAGCTTGCCATTCAGATCCAGTTGTCTGCAGCCTGCCATGATGCCGGCTACAAAAACAGGTACGGTCAGTGTGCCGACAAAACTGCCCAGGAGCGGAACCAGGCCCAGGGTGGTCCCGATCAGCAAATATGTAAAGCACAGAAGTATCCAGTTGAGCGGAGCCAGACGAAAAAAGTAAAAGCCACTCAATATCCACTGTAATCCCTGCTTGCCGCGTACGTATCGCGCTTCCATCGTATTTCCTCCAGTAATGTGGAGTGTACTGTTCGCCGTAATTTTAATTATTAGCAGGGTGAGCGGGAAAAGTAACAGGGAACAGCAGCCGGCTGGTTCCCATAACAACGCACTTGAAACCCGGTTTCAACACTGGAGAGGCGGCAGCACACTCGGATTGGTCAGATGATATTCTAGAATTTTTCTGAAATGGGTCGGATCTTTTTTATGTGTCAGCTCACCCGGACGGGGCAGATAATAATCATATAAACGTGATATCCAGAAGCGTAGCGCTCCTGCTCGCAGCATAACCGGCCATGCGGAATATTCATTCGCAATCAGCGGACGGACACTGTGATAAGCTCTAATCAGGGCGTGGGTACGTATTTTGTCCAGTTTACCGTCTGTAGCCATGCACCAGTCGTTGGCAGTAATAGCCAAATCATACAGGAGAGTATCGTTACAGGCGAAGTAGAAATCAATGATGCCACCGATACCGGCTGAGGTAAACAATACATTGTCCCGGAACAGGTCGGCATGAATGATTCCTCGAGGAAGCTTTTCTGTATATTGCGCGGCCTGGTATCGTAACTCCCCATCGAGTAAGGTTTGTTCAGAACGAGTAAGAAAGGGTGTGATGGCTGCTGCTGCAGTATTCCACCAGTCCGGCCCGCGCGGGTTTTTACTCCCGCCAGAATAAGACAGGCCCGCCAGATGCATTCTGGCCAGCATTTTTCCAACTTGTGTACAGTGTCCCTCTTCCACGCGTATGATGGATCGCCCTGGAAGAAAAGTGACGATACAGGCAGGTTTGTCATTCAGCCGGCCCAGCAGGGTATGATCTTGTGAGGCAACGGGTTTCGGGCAGGGAATATTATGTTCGGAAAGATGCGCCATAAGATTGAGATAAAAAGGTAATTCCGCATCGGTCAGCTTCTCGAACAGAGTAAGAATGTATTTTCCCTGGGTCGTGGTGACAAAATAATTGGTATTTTCAATACCGGACGAAATACCTTGCAGGTCGACCAGTGTCCCCAGTGAATAATTTTGCAGCCAGGCAGCAAGCTGTGTTCTGGTAACCGGAGTAAAAACAGACATGAATACAGCGTCAGAAAAATTGTTCGGAAGTGATGAGCAATCAGCTGGGTTGAAACGGCCTGTTCAAATTCCCGGGAAACTGGATCAGAAACGGTAAATTTCCCACATCGGTACACTTACGCCGGACTCCATATCTCCCCGATGGGGTGTACCAGCAGCACTGCGCCGGTTCAGCAGGTAATAAGGTTTGCCGATTCGGGGAATGACCTTGATCATGTAAAGTTCGCCGTTCACACGATATTCTTCGATTGTTCTGTCATCGCCTTCACGAATCGTAATTTCCGGCTCCAGAGAAGGGTCGAGTCCCAGATCAGGAAGCGGAACGTCTTCTCTTTCAGTGGCCGGTTCCGGGAATTCCGGTAATGGTACCAGATTGTCGGGCTGTTGACCGGACTGCGCCAGTACCAGCGAAGTCATCCAGATCAGATGGCCGAAAAAAAAAGAAAGGGTGACTGATCTCATACTGGCGCTCCCGAAGAGGGCGAAAATTCTGGGGGTTTCAGGTGAAAGGGACCGGGTATCAAAGGTTGAGCTGTATATTGCGTTCAGCGGCAGAAGGTTCAAATCCGGAGGTTTCGTAATAGCGAAAAATCGCATCTACTACCTGGGCCGGTTCGTCAATGATTTGAATAAGATCCATATCTTCGGGCGAGATGAAGTTTTCCCGGATGAGGACCTGCCGGAACCAGTCAATCATGCCTTCCCAGAAATCCGAGCAAACCAGAATAATCGGCATTCTTCGAGTCTTCCCGGTCTGTACCAGGGTCAATGCCTCCATCAGCTCATCCAGTGTACCAAATCCGCCCGGCATGACGACGTAGGCAGTTGCAAATTTGATGAACATATATTTTCGGGCAAAGAAGTGGCGGAACGTCTGACTGATATCCTGATAAACGTTACGGCGCTGTTCGTGCGGGAGCTGAATGTTCAATCCCACACTGGGAGATTTACCAAAAAAGGCTCCCCTATTGGCCGCTTCCATGATACCCGGGCCCCCACCGGAGATGACTGAAAATCCGGCATCTGACAATTGCCTTGCGATTGCTTCGGTTAACTTATAATGTGGATGGTCCGGATGGGTTCTGGCGCTGCCGAAAATACTGATGGCAGGCTGGATGCATTCCAGTCGTTCCGTGCCTTCGACGAATTCAGCCACGATTCCGAAAATTCGCCAGGATTCCCTGGCTGACCAGGGTTTTTCCAGGGTCAGGGCATCTGCCAGTTTCGTTTGCAAGCTCATAGAGGTCCTTTATTGATGAAAACACTTTTGCTGGTCGACGGCTCTTCTTATCTGTATCGCGCTTTCCATGCCCTGCCCGATTTGCGTAATCGTTTCAACGAACCTACCGGTGCAATTTATGGTGTGTTAAATATGCTGCGTCGCTTGCACAAAGAATATCGTCCCGATTATAGCGCGTGTGTGTTTGACGCAAAAGGTAAAACCTTCCGGGATGTCATCTACCCGCAATATAAAGCACATCGCCCGCCAATGCCAGCAGAGCTGGCCAGTCAGATTGCTCCTCTGCATGCATGTATTTATGCAATGGGCTGGCCGCTTTTGATGGAGGAAGGGGTTGAAGCGGATGATGTCATCGGAACATTGGCCAGGCAGGCGGACAGTGAGCAGATACAGTGCATTATATCTACCGGGGATAAGGATATTGCACAGCTGGTAGGATCAGGTATCCGCCTGGTGAATACCATGAGTAACGAATCGCTGGATGAATCAGGTGTTTTGCATAAATTTGGTGTGGCCCCTTCACAGATCGTCGATTTTCTGGCACTGGTAGGAGACAGTGCGGACAATATTCCCGGGGTTGAAAAGGTTGGTCCCAAGACTGCAGTAAAATGGCTCAATCAATACGGTACGTTGGAGAACCTGATTGCACACGCTGATCAGATAAGCGGTGTGGCAGGGGAGAATTTGCGTAAGGCAACGCCCTGGTTGCAAGTGTCGAGGGAATTGCTGACGATTAAATGTGATGTACCACTTACCGTTGGTTGGCAAGATCTGATCACGAGGCCGCCGGATACAGTCAAACTGAAGGATTTGTATGAGCATCTCGATTTCCGGAGCTGGTTGCGTGAACTCAGGCGGCTCCATTCGGAAGAGAAGGGAGGTAATGAGCCGGATACAGCAGTTGCAGTAACAGATGAGCTGCCGGAGCTTGAAAAGGAAAACTCCGGCTGCCGACGGGATTACCGGATCATTCTGACTGATTCACAACTGGACGAATGGCTGGCACGATGCGAGCAGGCGGATCTGGTATCAATCGACACTGAGACTACCAGCCTGAACCCGATGGAAGCAAAACTGGTCGGCCTGTCACTTTGTATAGAGCCCGGATATGCGGCATATCTGCCACTAGCACATAATTATCCGGGAGTCCCGCGGCAACTGGATCGGAAACTGATACTGGAGCGCCTGAAGCCATGGCTGGAGAATTCTGGCAAATTCAAGGTTGGACAAAATCTGAAATATGACAAGCATGTGCTTGCCAATCATGGAATCCTGCTGAACGGAATCGTGCACGATACCCTGCTGCAGTCTTACGTGCTGGAATCTCATCAGCCACATGATATGGACAGTATGGCCAGGAGGCATCTGGATACTCACACCGTTAGCTATGATGAAGTGACGGGAAAAGGGGCGAAACGTATCGGATTTGAACAAGTGGAGATTAATCAGGCCGGGCGCTATGCAGCTGAAGACGCTGATATTACTTTACGCTTACACCGGTTTTTATACCCGAGGATCAGTAAAGATGAGTGCCTTGGGTATATTTACCAGCAGATCGAGATGCCTCTGCTGGATATTCTGTTCCACATCGAGCGCAATGGTGTGCTGCTCGATATCAGCTTGTTGCAAGCGCAAAGCAGTGAGCTGACACAGCAGTTGGGTGCATTGGAACAGCAAGCACATTCCATGGCAGGGTATATTTTCAATTTGAATTCAACCCAACAGATACAAAAAATATTGTTTGAGCAGCACAAGCTGCCGGTCATTAAAAAAACACCCAAGGGTGCGCCGTCTACTGATGAAGAAGTGTTGCAGCGACTTGCTCTGGATTATCCTTTGCCCGGTATTCTGCTGAATTACAGGGGACTGGCCAAGCTTAAGTCGACCTATGTCGATAAACTGCCGCAGATGGTAAACGCTCGTACCGGACGGATACATACACATTATGCGCAAGCAGTGGCTGTTACCGGACGGCTGGCGAGTAATGATCCCAATCTGCAGAATATCCCGATACGTACGCCGGAAGGCAGGCGCATCCGTGAGGCGTTCATCGCTCCTGACGGCTGGTGTATCGTTTCTGCTGATTATTCCCAGATTGAATTACGCATCATGGCCCATATCTCTCAAGATACAGGATTGATACAGGCATTTTCTGAAGGGCAGGATATACATCGGGTTACTGCTGCAGAGGTGTTCGGTGTTCCTGCCGAGCAGGTCGATCCAGAGCAGCGCCGTTATGCTAAAGTCATCAACTTTGGCTTGATCTATGGCATGTCCGAATTCGGACTGGCTTCGCAACTGGGCATTGATCGCAGCGCTGCGCGTACTTTCATTGACCGTTATTTCGCGCGCTATCCCGGGGTAGCGGATTATATGCAGCGCACGCGTGAGCAGGCCAGACAGAACGGTTATGTCGAAACTGTACTCGGACGCAGGCTGCAGTTGCCGGATATTTACAGCAATCAGCATAGTCGCCGGACAGGCGCGGAGCGTGCGGCAATCAATGCGCCGATGCAGGGGACTGCAGCTGATATCATCAAACTGGCGATGATTGCCGTGCATGAGTGGTTAGTGCAGACACGACTTCAAAGTAAACTGATCATGCAAGTCCATGATGAGCTGGTGCTTGAAGTTATTGAGAATGAGCTGCCTGCGATAAAAGAAAATCTGCCCTGCTTGATGGAAAATGTACTTAAATTGGATGTGCCGCTGCAAGTCGAGATCGGTATCGGAAGTAACTGGGATCAGGCACACTGATTTCTTGTATGAGAGCGGAAGGAATCAGGACAGCGAAATACTTGTCTATTCTTTATAAAGAGATATTATAAAATTTCTTGACTAATTAGTGACATCTCTTTAGATTGAGCTGTCATAATGATGAGATTGTAAAATTATAGAGGAGGGTTTTTGCCAATATGGACATTGCGTCGGTATTACTGACCGGTTTGATTGATCTGCCGTGGTGGGGTTATATTCTTGTGACACTGGTATTTACGCATATCACGATTGCCAGTATTACTATTTTTCTACATCGTCACCAGGCGCATCGGGCATTGGATCTGCATCCCATTCCCAGTCATTTTTTTCGTTTCTGGCTGTGGCTGACAACCGGTATGGTAACCAAGGAATGGGCTGCGGTTCATCGGAAACATCATGCAAAATGCGAGACTGTGGATGATCCCCACAGCCCCCAGATTTTCGGGATCAGGAAAGTGCTGGGTGAAGGCGCCGAACTTTACAAGGTCGAAGCCAAAAATCAGGAAACACTCGACCGTTATGGGCATGGTACTCCTGATGACTGGCTCGAGCGTCATGTATATACCCCGCATAGTGTGGCAGGTATCGCGTCAATGCTGATCATTAATGTGATTCTGTTTGGGCCGATCGGACTGACGATCTGGGCGGTACAGATGATGTGGACACCCGTCATGGCGGCCGGTGTTATTAATGGCATCGGGCACTTCTGGGGATATCGTAATTTTCGGTCAGAGGATGCCAGTCGTAATGTCGTCCCTTGGGGGATCCTGATCGGTGGAGAAGAATTGCATAACAATCATCACGCTTACCCGACTTCTGCCAGATTGTCTAATAAATGGTATGAATTCGATATTGGCTGGATGTATATCCGGATACTGGAAATGATGGGGTTGGCACGAGTCAAGAAAACGGCTCCCAAGTTACAGTTGAACAAAGCTAAAACCGAATGTGATCTGGAAACATTACAGGCGGTTATTTCCCACCGGTATGAAGTTCTAGCGAAATATACGCAGTCATTGAAGGTTGCATTCAAGAATGAGCTTGCGCATCTGCAGAAAGTTGCAGTCGAGCATGGTGTCGATGGTGCAACGCTGAAAAGCTGGATACTGGCTGATGCCAAAACTTTGAGAGAGGAGGAACGTACCAAGCTGAGCCAGGTTTTGAGTCATGCTCAAATGCTGGATAAGCTTTATCATATGAGGGAAGAGCTTTCCATGATATGGGAGCGTTCTGCGGCAACTAAGGATGAGTTACTTGGGCAGCTGGAAGATTGGTGCCATCGTGCAGAAGAAAGCGGGATTGAACTGCTGGAAAATTTTTCCCGCAGATTACGGTGTTATGCCTAAGCTTTCTTCTCAGGAGTAAGAAATAAAAAACCCGCTTTTAAAGCGGGTTTTTTATTATGTTATCTGATTTATTTAAGTTTTGTTTCTTTGTATATAACGTGCTTTCTTGCTACCGGATCAAATTTTTTGATCTCCAGTTTTTCCGGATTGGCTCGCTTGTTTTTGGTCGTTGTATAGAAATGACCCGTTCCCGCTGAAGATTCCAGTTTTATCTTTTCACGCATAAATATGCCTCATTCCTGATGATCATCTGTAGAGTATTGGTCAGATGCGTTCTCCACGGGCACGCATATCAGCTAATACTGTGTCAATGCCGTTTTTATCGATAGTACGTAATGCCGCATTAGTAAGACGCAGACGCACCCAGCGATTCTCACTTTCCAGCCAGAAGCGGCGTGATTGAAGATTGGGCAGAAAGCGGCGTTTGGTTTTGTTGTTTGCATGAGAGACATGGTGGCCGCTCATGGGACGCTTACCTGTAACCTGACATACACGCGCCATGATACATAACTCCTGTAAATTAGATGCTAAAGCGGATAATTATAGCGCGAGACAATATAATTTTTCAATTTAAATCAGGCCGCGTTCAGCAAATGACACAATTTCATTCCCACCGATTACAAAATGATCAAGTACCCGCACATCTATCAGTGCAAGTGCATGCTTCAGAGATTGGGTCAGTGTTTCATCCGCTTGGCTGGGTTCAGCCACCCCGGAAGGATGATTATGTGCGAAAATCATAGCCGCTGCGTTGTGAAACAGGGAGCGTTTGACGACCTCACGCGGATATACGCTGGCTTGGGTGAGGGTGCCGCGGAATAATTCCTCGGTGGCAATGGTCCGGTGTCTGGTATCCAGAAAAATACCAACAAAAACTTCATATGATTTGCCCCCCAAGCTTAAGCGAAGATAATTGCGTACAGATTGTGGAGAATCCATGATACTGCCATTTCTGAATTCTTCTATCAGTGCGCGCCGGGCTATTTCCATGACAGCCTGCAGCTGGGCGAATTTTGCAGGGCCCATGCCCGGTAATTTCTGGAAAGCAGGTAAATCCGCGGCGCATAACTTCGTCAGACTGCCGAAATGTCTCAGGAGATCACGAGCCAGTTCGACTGCATTTTTTCCAGTAATACCGGTGCGCAGAAAAATAGCCAGTAGTTCCGCATCGGAAAGTGCAGAAGGACCTTTTTCGATCAGTTTTTCTCGTGGACGTTCAGATTCAGGCCAGTCAGAAATTGCCATGCTATGAAGGAATCCTGTAAAAGGGAAATTTTTAATGTTTGCAACATCTACTGATACGGCAATTTTTGATAAAAATGAATGACTTTTTCATTTTGCCTCTCTATATCCCTGTATGCATGCAATCAATTAAATACAAAATTCTATTCTGATTATTTTGAAATGATTTCAGCGTACTCGCTCAAAGGGAAGCGTCTGTTGCTTGGTATAACGGGAGGTATTGCTGCTTACAAGGCCGCAGAACTGGTCCGGTTACTGATTCAGGAAGATGTCGAGGTGCAGGTCGTGATGACCGAGGCAGCCTGTCGATTCGTGGGCACAGCCACATTTCAGGGGCTAACCGGTAGAAAAGTATTTACTCACCTTTGGGATACCGATATGCCGAATAGTATGGCGCATATTAATCTTTCCCGGGAGGTGGATGCAGTTCTGATTGCCCCCGCGAGCGCCAATTTCATTGCCAGGCTTGTGCATGGTTTGGCTGATGATCTGCTGTCGACACTTTGTCTGGCACGAAATTGCCCGTTGCTGGTGGCGCCTGCCATGAACCTGCAAATGTGGGAGAATGCTGCAACCCGGCGTAACCTCGCACTTTTACAGCAGGATGATATTACGGTGCTGGGACCGGGTAATGGCTTTCAGGCTTGTGGAGAAACCGGTACGGGGCGTATGCTGGAAGCAGGAGAGTTACTGGAAGCAGTACGATCTTTTTTTCAGCCCAAATATCTCAGTGGAAAGCGAATATTGATCACGGCCGGCCCGACTTTCGAAGCTATTGATGCAGTTCGGGGATTGACCAATCTGAGTTCAGGGAAGATGGGAATGGCAATCGCGCGGGCTGCACGTGATGCCGGTGCGCACGTTACCCTGGTATGCGGTCCGGTTTGCTCACCATTTCCGCCAGTGGACAGACTCATCCATGTTGTCAGCGCAGATGAGATGTTTGCCATTGTCAAAGAGGAAGTAGACAGGAATGATATTTTTATCAGTGTAGCAGCCGTTGCTGATTATCGGCCGGTTGAACAACACCCCTCCAAACTTAAAAAGACAGCCACAGACATTACCCTGACACTGGTTCCTAATCCCGACATTCTGCAGTACGTCGCCAGCCGGCCAGATGCCCCGTTCTGTGTCGGCTTTGCTGCAGAAACAGAAATCATCGAACAGTATGCAGAAGAAAAAAGGAAGAGAAAGAAATTGCCGCTGATTATTGCCAATGATGCACGTGAGACTATCGGTTCGGATGAAAACACACTGATCTTGCTGGATGACGAAGGCACATATTATTTATCCAGGGCAGGCAAGGACATCCAGGCCCGACTGGTGATGGCGCATATTGCTCGTTTATATGACAGAAAAAGGAGCAATCGATCGTAATGAAGCCTGTCGATATTAAGTTGCTTGATACACGTTTAAAGGAATATTTTCTGGGTTACGCTACCCCGGGTTCTGCAGGGCTCGATTTACGAGCCTGCATCGATGAAAGAACTGAAATACGACCGGGAGAGACTCTCCTGATTCCGTCGGGGATTGCTATTCATCTGGCTGATCCCGGTTTTGCCGCCCTGGTATTACCACGTTCCGGTCTGGGGCATAAACATGGAATCGTCCTGGGAAATCTGGTGGGGCTGATCGATTCGGATTATCAAGGGCAAATTCTGGTTTCCTGCTGGAATCGCGGACAGACTGGTTTTACACTCGAACCATTGGAACGGATTGCACAGCTGATAATTGTGCCCGTAGTACAGGCGAGTTTCAATGTCGTGGAAGATTTTTGTCCGAGCCAACGGGGAGGACAGGGATTTGGAAGTACCGGCAAATGCTGAAAATTCTTTTTACGATATTGCTGATTTTCAGTAGTCTGGCACATGGAGCCGGTAAGGAGGCACTGCCTGTCATTGAGCTCAGTATTCGGGGACACATAATTGTAGCCGAGGTGGCAGAGACACCCTCCACGCGTGCTGCAGGACTGATGCACCGTACGTATTTACCCGAGAATAGCGGCATGCTTTTTATTTTTCCGGTTACCGCTATTTACAGCATGTGGATGCAGAATACTTCTATTCCTCTGAGCGTCGCCTTTCTGGACGAAGAAGGGAAAATCATCAATATTGCTGATATGGTACCAGATACGCTTACAGCACACCGTTCTGCCACAGCAGCCCGATATGCGCTCGAGGTGAATGCCGGGTGGTTTAATGGGCGAAAAATCCAAGCCGGAGACCCGGTGCTGGGGATCGAAAATAGTCGCTAAACTCCAGCCCGGTGTTAGTCGGCGAATGTTGCCCGAAAGGCTTACCGCATTTGAGGAAACATCCCTTTTACCGCTCTCATCATTTTTGACATGCCACCTTTATTCATCATTTTCATCATCTTGCGTGTCTGTTCGAATTGTGAAAGCAAACGATTGACTTCCTGTACGGATACTCCCGAGCCTGTAGCGATACGGCGTTTGCGGGAGGCTTTGATGATTTCCGGCTTGATCCGTTCCTGAGGGGTCATGGCGTTGATGATACCTTCAGTGCGATTGATGATTTTTTCATCCACATTCATGTTTTGTGCGGCCTGGCTCAACTGATGCGGCAGTTTTTCCAGCATGGCACTCATACCTCCCATTTTTTTCATCTGTTGAAACTGCTGCTGGAAATCGTTGAGATCGAATCCTTTGCCTGATTTCATTTTTTTCATCAGGCGCTCGGCTTCTTTCTGATCTGAAGTACGCTGCGCCTCTTCAATCAGGCCCAGCACATCTCCCATACCCAGGATGCGCGACGCCATACGCTCAGGATAAAACGCTTCCAGCCCGTTGAGTTTCTCAGCAACTCCGGCAAATTTGATCGGTTTGCCTGTAACCTGCCTGACCGATAGTGCCGCACCACCACGTGCATCACCATCAAGCTTGGTGAGAATCACGCCGGTCAATGGCAGAGCTTCGGCGAAGGCTTTGGCCGTAGTGACCGCATCCTGTCCTTGCATCGCATCGACGACGAACAGGGTTTCGACTGGTTTCAGCACTTGTTCCAGCTGGCTGATTTCCTGCATCATGGCTTCATCAATACCCAACCGCCCGGCAGTATCGACAATCATTACGTCATAATGATGCTTGCGTGCATGGTCCAGCGCGGTAATACAGATTTCCGCCGGCTGCCGGTCGGTCTGCACCGGAAAGAAGCCGGCTCCGGTTTGTTCGGCAAGAAGCGCCAGCTGGTCGATTGCAGCGGGCCGATAAACGTCGCAGGATACCAGCAGAACCTTTTTCTTCTTCTGTTCCATCAGCCACTTCGCCAGCTTCCCGCTGCTGGTGGTCTTGCCGGCACCCTGTAATCCTGCCATCAGAATAACCGCAGGGGGAGCAACATTCAGGCTCAGGTCTGTTTTTTCTCCTCCCATGATGGCAACCAGTTCCTGATGTACGATGCCGATGAGTGCCTGTCCGGGAGAAAGGCTGTCCATGACTTCGTGGCCGATGGCTCTCTGCCTGATTTGCTCGATAAATGTTTTGACTACCGGCAGAGCGACATCTGCCTCAAGCAGAGCCATGCGTACTTCACGCAAGGCTTCCTGAATATTGTTTTCGGTCAGACGTGCTTCGCCGCGTAGGGTTTTGATGACGCCGGAAAGTCGTTCGGTTAAATTGTCAAACATATATGCTCCTGTAGAAACTGCGCCGTCAGGCGAGAGGGGCGCCCTGTGTTAAACTTTATAGAATTATCGAAACAGCGCTTCAGGTTTATCCGGGTGAAGGGTAGACTAATTGTATTTTCGCTAACTGATCCGATCAATTGCCAATGTCCAGCATTTTAACTTATCTTAGCGCTTCTCTGCTTTACGGGGTTGCCGGCTGGTATTTCTGGCAGGCTATGCGTGCACAGGTATTTACAGGCCAGAAAATGAACACTGCAGATACGGTGCCGGATGTAAAGCGACAGCAATTTATCATGCTGATTCCTTTGACAGTCCATGGTCTGCTGCTTTACCACTCCATATTCGCAGATAATGTATTGAGTTTCGGTGTCGGGAATGCTATTTCATCCATTGTATGGTTGACCGCGCTGATTTACTGGATCTCGGGGTTCTTTTCTACGCTGCGAGAGCTGCAGAATCTTATCGCCCCGATCTCAGTGACAGCAGCGATAGCTGTTCTGGTACCGCTGATGCTTCCTTCCGTACATCCGCTGGCGCATACTGAGATGCCGGTCTTCAAGGCACATTTACTGGCAGGCATGCTGGCCTACAGCCTGTTTACGATTGCTGCTCTGCATGCGCTAGTGATGACGGTGCTGGAACATCGTCTGCATCATTCGGTTGTGTCCTCAATATTTATACAATTACCGCCGCTTCTGGTGATGGAAAAAATGCTTTTTCGCCTTGTATGGGCAGGGTTCATTCTACTGAGTCTCACACTGTTCAGTGGCGTTATATTTTCACAGGAATTGTTCGGTCAGTCAGTACCGTTTACCCATAAAACATTATTCGGTTTCATTTCCTGGGGAATATTTGCGGCATTGCTGACAGGAAGATATCTGTACGGATGGCGGGGTCGCACGGCAATTCGCTGGATGCTGACCGGTTTCGTTGTCCTGGTTCTGTCATATATCGGCAGTAAATTTGTACTGGAGATTATTCTCAATCGTTGAACCGAACATTCGCAGATCAAAGGTGAACCCTACTGATACAGAATTTGCAACGCTCGCAACAACCGGGCAGGAATATCAGGCGAAGCTGGCGGCACCTTTTGCTGTACTGGGCATCCGTATCGAGGAAGACTGGCTGACCGGTATCGATTATCTTCCGCCTCATACGCCTGCACTTGCACCTACTGGTCCGTTCGCTACGGAAGTATGTCGACAGTTGCTCGCCTATTTGCAAGACCCGAGGTTTGTATTTGATTTATCTATGCACATCAAGGGTACGCAACATCAACGAAGAGTCTGGGAACAAATTCAGACCATTCCTCCGGGCTCGACGTGCAGCTATGGAGAAATTGCCCGGATACTGCATTCTGCCCCGCGTGCGGTGGGCCAGGCCTGTGGTGCAAATCGTCTTCCCCTCGTGATTCCCTGCCATCGTGTCATAGCCTGGAATGGGAAACCGGGTGGATTTATGCGTGCCACTGAAGGTATGCCACTGATGATCAAGCGCTGGCTACTCGCACATGAATGTAACTGAAATCAACACCCGGCTAACGGATGAATTCATAGATGCCTTATGGCTGGAAGATGGTTTATCCCGAAATACATTGGCCAGTTATCGGACAGATCTGATGCAGCTGGCTGAATGGCTGATCCGTCAGCAGCGGGCGCAGGGGCTGTTAAACGAGGTGACACAAGCCGACTTGCTGGCATTTCTGTCTGAGAGAATCGCGCAGGGGATGAAAGCCAGTACGACTCGACGGGCATTATCATGTATTAAACGATTTTATCGGTTTTTACTGCGACAGGAGAAAATTTCAGGAGATCCTGCTATACATATAGACAGTCCGAAGGTTTCCCGCCATCTGCCGACAAATCTGACTGAGCCGGAAGTGGAAGCGCTACTGGCCGCTCCAGATGTGAAACAGCTGCTGGGATTACGTGACCGTGCCATGCTGGAAATACTGTATGCAGCGGGACTGCGTGTCTCGGAGCTGGTTGACCTGAAAATTTCCCAGATACGTCACGATATGGGGGTCGTGCGTATTCTGGGGAAGGGCAGTAAAGAGCGTCTGGTTCCTTTAGGAAGTGAAGCACTGCACTGGCTGGAACTGTACGAACGACAAGCCCGGCCATCGCTATTGGCCGGTAGACCCAGCAATATACTGTTTGTCACGGTACGTGGCGATGCCATGACCCGCCAGGCGTTCTGGTATCTGATTAAACGTTATGCACATCGGGCGGGAATTATAAAGCCCTTGTCACCGCATACGTTGCGACATGCTTTTGCCACTCATTTGCTCAATCATGGCGCCGATCTGCGGGTGGTGCAGCTATTACTCGGTCACAGCGATATTTCCACTACACAAATTTATACGCACGTCGCTCGTGAGCGGCTCAGACAATTACATGCTCGACATCACCCACGAGGAGGGTTGTAACAGCGAGCAGCAGAGCAATATCTCAGAGATTGTGGTGGGGAACGAAAATGAACCATGGCATGTGCAAGATAAGATTACGTCGATCTGATCTGTGCACATGCCACGGAGGGAACTGTTTTCCGATTTTTGCGTCAGTTTTTGGTTTCTATCTGTACTAACGGTTCGGAGCTGACTGTCTCTGCGGTATGGCTGGGCCTGTTATGTGGTCGTCTGGGCGGCAGCGATGGGATTTCTGCTGTGTCGGATACTTTGTCCGGTGCGGTCTCAATCATCACCAGTCCGCTCTGTGCAAGATCCGGCAACTCAATTTCCTGGCGTAGTTGGGGAGCAGTCTGAGACCGGGAATCCGGTTCAGTCCCGATCTGTTCAGCCGCAGAGGCCCCTGCCTGGTCTGCAGCAGTAGCGCTTGCTGCTGGCAGTGGTGTGGAATTTACGACAGGGGCTGCCGGGGATGACACTTCTCCATTGATAGAGGTTGCTGCCGGAGAGAGAGATGAATATTCAACCTCTTTTTTACTGGCAGCGGATTGCGCTGCGGACTCGACAATTTCATTGTCACCCCCAGCCTGTAGAGTTTCCTCCTGCTCGACGGTTTTGCTCGAGGGTATTCGTTCCGTCCGGTCGCGATGTATTCCGCCACGGCGACGGCGTGACCGTCCTCTTCTTTCTATTATTTTTTCATCGGCAGCATCTGCTGTCGGAGCGATTTCTTCGCCGGTCGATATCAGTTGTTCTTCAGCTGCCAGTGGTACTTCAGTGCGAAGTTTCCGCGACCGGCCATTCCGGCCAGCCTTTCGCCGGTTCCGCTCGTTGTTATTATCGTTTCCTGCAGGATGCCCGTTATGTTGTTCATGCTGTAACAAGCTGCCTGCTTCCTGTAATGGTTCGGCTGCAGGTGTTATATCGCTGGTTTGCCCCGAAATTTCAGCAGTTAGCAGAGTGGTTGTTTTACTCCGCCTGCTGCGATTTCGGTCGCGCCGGTTTCGCCCGCGTTCATTACGTGAGGATCTTGCCTGCTCTTCTTCTATAACTGCTTGCGGTTCTATGCGGCTGCTGCTAACCGGTCTGAACAGGCTGAAAAACTTATCGAGAAACGAGAGCTGTTCACGTGGTTTTTCCTCATGAATCGGCGCAGGTTGATCAGGTTTGATACCTGTAACCGCAGCCTTGGGACGGGTGATTCTGGTTTCCTGAGAGGTGGAAGGAAGTACAACTTCATCGGAAATTTTTTCCACCATTTCGTAACTTGGCGGTAATTCTGCCGACTTGATGTCTTCATGACGCAGTCGGGTAATCGTGTAATTAGGTGTTTCCATATGGATATTCGGGACCAGGATGATCCCCACCTTCAGACGTGCCTCAAGCCGATATATCTCAGAGCGTTTCTCATTCAACAGGAAGGTAGCTACATCTACCGGTAATTGTACTTGCAGCAGGCTGGTCTGCTCTTTCATCGCTTCTTCCTGGATGATTCTGAGGATATGCAGCGCAGATGAGTCCGTGCCTCGGATATGGCCGGTACCATGGCAGCGAGGGCAGGGGATGTAATTGCCTTCTCCCAGCGAGGGGCGAAGACGCTGGCGGGATAATTCCAGCAATCCGAAACGGGAAATCTTTCCGATCTGGACACGGGCTCGATCCAGACGTAATGCTTTCAGCAGACTGGATTCCACTTCCCGCTGGTTGCGGGCAACTTCCATATCGATGAAATCAACGACTACCAGTCCGCCAAGATCGCGCAAGCGTAGTTGCCGGGCGATTTCATCAGTAGCTTCGAGGTTCGTGTTAAGTGCAGTAGTTTCGATGTCTGAACCGCGGATGGCACGGGCTGAATTGACATCGATCGATACCAGTGCTTCTGTATGATCGATGACGATTGAGCCGCCTGAAGGTAACGTAACCTGACGGGAATAAGCCGTTTCGATCTGATGTTCGATCTGGAAACGGGAAAACAGGGGAATATCATCCTGATAGAGTTTCAATCGATCGGCACTGGCCGGCATGACATGTGCCATGAACTGGTATGCCTGTTCAAATATTTCAGGATTGTCGATCAGGATTTCACCGATTTCTGCATGGAAATAATCGCGAATGGCGCGAATCACCAGGCTGCTTTCCTGATAGATCAAAAAGACTCCGTCCTGGTTGCGAGCCGCTTCTTCGATTGCACGCCAGAGCTGTACCAGATAATTCAGGTCCCATTGCAGCTCCTCTTCGGTACGTCCGATCCCGGCGGTGCGTGCAATGATGCTCATGCCGTCAGGCACCTGAAGATGGGCAATGATTTCGCGTAACTCTGCCCGTTCTTCTGCGCTGATACGACGTGAAACACCTCCTCCCTGAGGATTGTTGGGCATCAGTACCAGATAACGGCCTGCCAGTGAAATATAAGTCGTGAGTGCAGCACCTTTGTTGCCGCGTTCATCCTTGTCAACCTGTACAATCAGTTCCTGACCTTCACGCAGCAGCTCGGAGACGCGATGACTGGATCCGTTTGTATTGTCATTAAAACAGGTGGGAGCAATTTCCTTGTAGGGCAAAAATCCGTGACGCCCGGCGCCGTAATCGACGAAGGTGGCTTCCAGACTGGGTTCCAGACGGGTGACTGATGCTTTATAGATATTACTCTTGCGTTGCTCCTTGCCCAGGGTTTCGATATCGAGGTCGATGAGCTTCTGCCCATCTACAATAGCGACACGCAACTCTTCCGGTTGGGTCGCGTTGAATAACATGCGTTTCATTTAGTGCCTCCCGCGCTCGGTTCACGGGTAGACCTTTCGTTCACTGTCAGCGCGGTATCCTAATGCCTTTCGCATAGGTGTCTCTGTAGTCCGGATAGTTGGATCATGATGTGGATACTGATAGCGATATCCTGTGAAATTGACCAATCGACAGTTACCACCCGGTGCTTCGATTCCCGGATCGGCCGGGGCGAGAGCTGGGACGGCGCAGAGTCTGCAAAGGCAACCACTCTGCGTGCCGGGTGTGGAATCAGGAACTTGAATCTATGTGTGCTTTGAGCGCGCAAATATTAATTTACTATCGCTGCTTTAGGTGGTGAGCGACATTAACCAGCCAGAAAACTGGCTTCATACAGCATCTGAAAACGAAATACCGATTACACAACTCTTCTTGATCGACTGCGCAATTGCGTTATGAAAAAACAGATTTACAGAAATTCAGGTATGAAAAGTATAGGGAAAAGCGGGGGGTCCCGTAAAGAAGTAATTATGCCAGATATTATACCGGAACATGCGGTAGCGAAATGCATCGATGAAACTGCTGAAGGTCAGCGTATCGATAATTTTCTCATCAGACTGCTCAAAGGGGTGCCCCGGCGCCACATTTACCAGCTTCTCCGCAGCGGGCAGGTGCGCGTCAACAGCAGACGTATCGATGCCAGCTATCGGTTGCAACTTAATGACCGGGTGCGTATCCCGCCGGTTATCAGACGGGACGGTGCGATACCAGAGGGAAAACGTCCCCTCCCGCTCCGGTTCGATATCCTGTACCAGGATGAATATTTGCTGGTGATTAATAAACCTGCAGGGGTTGCGGTACACGGAGGGAGCGGAATCAGTCACGGCGTCATCGAACAGCTGCGCCTGCAATATCCCGACTGGAAATTTTTGGAACTGGTCCATCGGCTTGACCGGGAGACCTCAGGGGTCCTGTTGCTGGCCCGAAAACGGCAGACATTAATCGATTTACACAGACAAATACGTGAAGGGACCGTCCAGAAGCACTATCAGGTGCTGGTTTGCGGAAAATGGCAGAATCCGGTACAAAATGTCAGATTGCCTTTGAGCAAATATTTTACTGCCGGAGGAGAACGGCGCGTAGCGATTGCTATCGGCAGAGACAGCCAGAACAAAATACAGCAGGCCCATACTGTATTTCTGCTGCGAAAAGCCTGGAAAGATTTCAGTCTGCTCGAAGCCGAACTGAAAACCGGTCGTACTCATCAGATTCGTGTACATCTGGCGCATCTCGGTTTTCCCATTGCCGGGGATGACAAATATGGTGATTTCAAACTGAACAGGCAGTTGCTGGGGAATAATGAAAGCGGACTGGTATTAAAGCGCATGTTCCTGCACGCTTCGCTCTTTTCCTGCGCACATCCGGCAACGGGCGAATCTGTACGGTTTGAGGCACCTCTTACAGGCGAACTGCAGGCATTTCTGAGGAATCTCGATTCGGATTTCAGTCTGTTCTGATAGTTTACTCGCAGAGAACGAAGCTGAGATCGTGTTTATGGAAATCAGGGGGCCGGATCTGCTGCTGTGCCGGTTTTTGTATCTGATCCCGTATCATTGCTTGAGGCTGGCAGTGATTCCAGTACGGAAATCAATATCGGCCAGACATTCTCCAGTATTCTTTCCTGTGCCTGAATCGTTGGATGTATTCTGTCTGCCTGGAAAAAATCACGCTGATCTCCAAAACCTTCCAGCAGGAAGGGAACTAGTGGCAGCTGATATTGCTGCGCCAGCCGGGGATAAATATCACGAAACCTTCGTGTATAAGTTATGCCATAATTAGGTGGCAATTGCATACCGGCCAGTAAAGGGATGGCGTTATACTGCTTGCAGGTCAGAATGATTGCTTCCAGATTATCATGGATGGATTGAATTGAGCTGCCTCGCAGCCCGTCATTGCCTCCCAGCGCAATGATAACGATATCCGGCTGGTGAGTAGTGAGCGCTTGTTCGATACGTTTGCGCCCGCCCAAGGTGATTTCTCCGCTGATGCTGATGTTTATCACCCCGTAATCGGGGGATTGGCTTTGTAATCGCTCTTCAAGCAGATTTACCCATCCTGCTCTTGGAGGTAACCCGAATCCTGTGGAGAGACTGTCTCCCAGTACCATGGTTTTGATACCTGTTCCAGACCAGGCTGAGTTAAAAGAAAAAAGACCGAATAAATACAAAACAATGAGTATGAATTTTTTCATGGCAAAGCATCTCTCGACTGAACAATCGATTCCTGTAAACAATCAGCCTATCATACAAGCCTGTAATTTAACCAGAGAGGTCGATACTGGAGAAACCAGGCTAGTCATTCTTCAGGATATCAATCTGCAAGTCAGCGCTGGAGAATCAATTGCCGTAGTGGGTGCTTCCGGTTCAGGGAAATCGACTTTGCTCGGCCTGCTGGCGGGACTGGATGTGCCGACCCGGGGAACGGTTTATCTGGATGGAGAAGATATTTTCAAGCTGGATGAAGATGCACGGGCTGGTTTGCGCGCCAGGCTGCTGGGTTTCATGTTTCAGTCATTCCAGTTACTGCCGTCGCTTACTGCTCTGGAGAATGTCATGCTGCCGCTGGAACTGTCAGGTGCCGGCAATGCTCGTGAGGCAGCCCAAACCTGGCTTATACGGGTAGGACTGGAAAAACGCGTCAAACATTACCCCCGCCAGCTTTCCGGGGGAGAACAGCAGCGCGTGGCCATTGCACGGGCGTTCGTGACACAACCCAAAATGCTTTTTGCGGACGAGCCGACCGGCAATCTGGATGCAGCCACGGGGGCCCAGATCATCGAGCTGATGTTTGAGATCAACCGGGAGCAGGGAACTACTCTCATTCTGGTAACTCATGACGAACATCTTTCCGCCCGTTGTTCCAGAATCATCAAACTGGTTGCCGGTCGGGCCGTTGACTGATCGTCAGACAGGATGCGTGACATACTGAAAATAAGTACAGCCACGGATTCAAACCGCTGTTATTTTGTGTCATCTGCCCCGGGAGGGACCTGAAATGAATATGATCAGACTTTCTCTGCGTATGTTGTTGCGGGACTGGCGCGCAGGAGAATTGCACATCCTCACCCTGGCGCTCATTATCGCGGTAAGCAGCGTGGCTACCGTCAGCTTTTTTTCCGACCGGGTTCAAAAGGCACTGGTGCGTGAGAGTAATCAACTGCTGGGAGGGGATTTACTGGTAACTTCTGACCGTCCGTTGCCGACCGCTTATGCTGAGCATGCACATCAGCTTGGGCTGGCAACCACTCACCTGACCCGATTTCCCAGCATGGTCAGTTTCGGCGAGGAAAGTCTGCTGACAGGTATCAAGGCGGTGGCACCCGGTTATCCGTTGCGAGGAGCGCTGAAGCTGGCGGATCCACCGACGGAAGATACTGTCCCCCGACCGGTACGCACTGCGCACGGTATCCCCAGGAGTGGAACAGTCTGGATCGATGAAAAGGTTATGACCGCGCTGGAGGTGACAGTAGGGGATAAGATCGAAGTAGGCGCGGCGGAAATGACAGTGATGGCGCTGGTGGCAAGTGAGCCCGATCATTCTGTCGGGTTCGTCAGCATGAACCCCAGGTTGCTGATGAATGAACAGGATCTGGCTGCTACCGGACTCATTCAACTGGGCAGCCGTATCAGTTACCAGCTTCTGGTAGCGGGTGATGAGGGACGGGTAGCAGCATTCAGGCGCTGGATCGATGAAAGATTGTCTCCAGGGGAACGTGTCGAAGGTATTCAGGATGCCCGCCCGGAAATCCGTTCGGCACTGGATCGCGCCGGCAAATTTCTGAGTCTGGCAGCCCTGGCCAGCGTAGTGGTTGCTGCTGCGGCTGTGGCACTGGCAACGCGCCGTTTTATCCAGCGTCATTTGGATGGCTGTGCAGTTATGCGCTGCCTGGGGGCGACTGAATCGGATTTACTGCGTTTATATCTGTATTACTTCATGATGCTGGGTTCGGTTGCGAGCCTGTTAGGGTGTGTGCTGGCCGTGCTGACACAAGAGTTTCTATCATACTGGCTGGCTGAACTGATCGGGATCGCATTGCCCTTGCCGAGCATATTGCCTGCTATTCAGGGGATGCTGACCGGCATGGTGTTGTTACTGGGTTTTACTTTACCGCCCCTGCTGAATTTGCGGCAGGTACCCGCGCTGCGGGTCATGCGACGTGATCTGGAACTAACCAATCTGCACAGTCTGGCCGGTTATGGATTTGGAATCGTGATGCTGTCGACTTTGTTTATCTGGAAAGCGGGGTCATTCAAGCTCGCTATCATGATCATGTTTGGTTTCCTCGCCGCGATCATCCTGTTCGGCCTGTTTGGTCTGCTGCTGATCAGGCTGTTCCTGCTGACCCGTCCGCAGGGATCGGGCCCCTGGAGCTACGGGCTGGCCAACATAAGGCGGCGGGCCATTCCGAGCCTGGTACAGGCTACTGCGCTGGGACTGGGGCTGATGGCATTATTGACGCTGACGCTGACCCGTAATGATTTGCTGCAGGATTGGCATACCCGCCTGCCAGAGAATGCCCCCAATCGTTTTCTGGTAAATATCCAGTCGGATCAGCAGGAGGGGCTGATGGCATTCTTCGAGGAGCATGGTATCCCCCGGCCAAAAATTTTTCCAATGGTGCGTGGCCGGCTGATGAAAATCAATGATCGGCCAGTCGACCTCGAAGATTATCCTGACCCGCGTGCCAAGCAGATGATTAATCGTGAATTCAATCTGTCCTGGACGGATACGTTGCAGGAGGATAACGAGATTGTGGCAGGCCACTGGTGGGGAGAGGAAACAATATCGTCGGAGCATGAGCTGTCGATGGAAGTGGAATTTGCCGAAACACTCGGACTCAAGCTGGGCGACCGTCTGGTTTTTTATACAGCGGGGGGGGATTTCTCAGCTACGATCACGAGTTTGCGGAAAGTGGACTGGGATACCTTCCAGGTTAATTTCTTTGCGGTAGTTCGTCCCGGACTGCTGGATAATTACCCGGCCAGTTACGTCACCAGCTTTTATTTGCCTCCCGGGCAGATCACAATCATGCAGGATCTGATTCGTATATTCCCCAATATTCTCGTTGTCGATGTAGCCAGCGTGATCGAGCGTGTCCAAAGCATGATTGCACAGGTGAGTCGCGCTATTGAGTTCGTATTTTTATTTACGTTACTGGCCGGGTTTGCTGTGATGTATGCTGCCATTGCTTCAACCCAGGATGAAAGAATTTATGAGGCCGCCATTTTTCGCACACTCGGCGCCAGGAAACGCCAGCTTGCGAGTGCCTGGGCAGTGGAGTTTGCAATTCTGGGAGCGCTGGCAGGCTTCTTTGCCGCGGCAGGAGCAAGTGTGCTCGGTTATCTGATCGGCAAATATGCGCTGCATATCACCTATGCCCCCAGTCTGTGGATCTGGGTAATTGGTTTACTGGTGGGAGTGGGGGGGGTGACGCTGGCCGGCTTGCTCGGTACACGCGATACCCTGTCACAGCCGCCTGTGCTGACCTTGCGGAAGATCGGGTAAATAATAACACACCCCATCTCGTTTGTAGAGACAGGAATCTGTTTGCATTTGCACCAAAACTGCTCTAATAAATATCAGTCGGATGCCTATTCACTCCCCTCTTCATCATGACAGCCCGAGGGTTATTCCGCTCCCGGCC
>JBIQJX010000043.1:0-17827 GCA_044507105.1 Nitrosomonas sp. | reverse complement strand
TGCTTTCCTGCTGGAACACGCTCATTTTGAGTTTGAGTTCCGGCCTGATTTTTCTGTTGTTTCATGTGCTCCTCCTTCTCCGGGAGAGTATCCGGAACGAATCTCTTCGGTCTAATCAGGCGGGAAGCTTTAGCTTTATCACGCCTTGAGAACAGGATGCAATACTGCCTTTTGAGATAATCTACACCTTTTATTCTGCAATGATAAGTAAATATTGCATGTTGTTGACATATATGATTTTTTTGTTGTCGGATTCTTTATTCTGATATTCAGGCACGATCTGCATTAATGTTGCAGGTGGGGACATGAAAAGAAATCCTTCCGCACGTACTTAAAACAGGAGGTTTTCACATTCTGGTATGATTTCTGTTCTGTTAATCACAGGAGCAAGCTATTTTCAATTATCCGGGCAGAAGAGAAATGTATATCCGCTTGTATGCCGACAGGGGGTATTAAATATAACGATGGATTCGCTGCGAGGCATACAGCTTTTTATTTTTGCGGAGGTGTGATGACGGGAATTGTCAATGCACTCGAAGAATGGCGAAGAATGACCTGCGACATATATTTTCATGAGTCCGGTCATGACTGAAATATTCGCAGCCAGGATACTGATCCTGGACGATGAACCATTCATGCTGAAGTTGCTGGCCCGGATGCTGGCTAATCAGGGGTTTTCATCCGTCTACTGCTGCGAGAACGGCGAAGAAGCATTAAAGTTGGTAGATGATGCGGCCACCCGGCCCGATCTGATTCTGCTGGACCTTAATATGCCGGGTATGGATGGCATTGAATTCGTACGTCACCTGGTTGACCGGAAATTTGCCGGCAGCCTGATTCTCGTCAGCGGTGAAGATGAGCGTATGCTCAGAACGACAGAAAAGCTGGTGCAGGCACACCGGATCACTATCCTGGGTTATCTGCAAAAGCCGGTACAGCCCGACGCATTGCGAGCCTTGCTGATGAAGCTGGCGCCTCCTCTGCCCCGCCGCGACAGGAGAGCTGGTGTCAGAAAAATTTATGAGGCTGAGGCGATCAGAACCGCTATCGATTCAGGAGAACTGGTGAATTATTATCAGCCTAAGGTTCGGGTCGATACCGGGGAAGTTGCCGGTGTCGAGACTCTGGTACGCTGGCATCACCCGGTGGATGGGGTGATATATCCTAATCAGTTCATTGGGGCAGCGGAAACACATGGCCTGATCGATATCCTGACGCAGGCGGTACTCAGGCAGGCTCTCGTACAGGCGGGAATATGGCAGAAAATGGGCTACGAATTGAAAATTGCCGTCAATGTGTCAATGGATAATCTGGCATCGCTCGATTTTCAGGATATTGTGGTCAGACTGGCCGCTGAAGCCAATATTCCACCAAACAAAATTGTACTGGAAATCACTGAAAGCCAGTTGATGGGCGATGTGCGTGTTTCGTTGGAGATTCTGACGCGCTTGCGTCTGAAACGTTTCCACTTATCTATTGATGATTTTGGTACGGGCCATTCATCACTGGCGCAATTGCGTGATATTCCGTTTGATGAACTCAAGATCGACCAGGGCTTTGTCCATCACGCATCCGAAAATGAAACGCTGCGTGCGATTTATGATGCCAGCCTGATTCTTGCTAAGCAGTTAAATATGGAAGCGGTTGCGGAAGGGGTGGAAGACCGGGATGACTGGGAGTTATTACGTCAGACAGGATGTGATCTGGCGCAGGGCAATTTCATCGCGAAACCCATGCCTGCCGAAGCATTTGAGAAATGGAGGGAAGAGTGGCGGGTGCGTATCGAAACCGAAGCGCTTGTTACCCGAGCTGACGGACAGGCACAGTAATTTTCCGCAGAAAGTAAGACACACTGATCATGACGAATGATCAGGATCCGACTGTCGCAATGTGGCGCAGATATTGACTGGTTTGCGGTCCAGCACTACAAAATGATACTCCATTCCCGAGGCGCCTGTTTTATGCTGAATTTCACGGGAAATTTCATGCCAGTCACCGCGATCATACTCCGGGAAAAAGGTATCTCCCGGGAAATCCTGCTGAATCTCAGTCAAATACAGACGCTGACAGAAGGGCAGGGTCTGCCGGTATAAGTCTGCACCGCCGATGACGAAGATCTGTCTGTTATCGCTGTCGAAATATTCCAGTGCTTCCCGTATTGAACCTGCCGTATGGATACCCGGCAGGTTCAGATCACGCTGTCGGGTAAGCACTATATTAGTACGGTCGGGGAGGGGTCTGCCGATCGACTCAAAAGTACGGCGTCCCATTACAACAATCTGACGCGTGGTCAGCATCCTGAAACGTTTCAAATCCGCCGGCAGATGCCACGGAAGTGTATTATTCAGACCAATTGTCCGGTTTGTTGCGACAGCAGCCAGAATAGCAAGGCGAGGTGTAGTCATACAGCGACCGGTGCCCGAATGGGCGGGTAGGGATCATAATTGGTCAGCTTGAAATCATCGTATCTGAAATCAAAAATATTTTTGATTTCAGGATTGAGCGCCATAACCGGGGATATTTTCGGTTCACGTTCCAGTTGCAGTTGCGCCTGTTCAAGATGATTCAGATACAGATGTGCGTCCCCCAGCGTATGGATGAATTCACCCGCCTTTAGTTCGCAGCACTGTGCGATCATGAGCGTCAGCAACGCGTAAGAAGCAATATTAAAGGGAACTCCCAGAAAAATATCTGCACTGCGCTGGTAGAGCTGGCAGGAAAGTTTGTCATCCGCTACATAGAACTGGAACAGTACATGGCAGGGTGCAAGCTTCATTTTATCGAGATCACCCACATTCCACGCGGAAACGATCATTCTGCGTGAGTCTGGTGTTTCTCTGAGCTGTCGGATAACCTGCGAAATCTGGTCAACAGATATGCCGTCTGGCGCTGTCCAGGAGCGCCACTGATGGCCATAGACAGGCCCCAAATCACCATTCTCATCTGCCCATTCATCCCAGATGGAAACACCGTTTTCCTTGAGATAACCAATGTTAGTTTCGCCGCGCAGAAACCACAACAGCTCATGAATGATCGATTTGACATGGCATTTTTTGGTAGTCACCAGCGGAAAGCCTGTCTGCAGATCGAAACGCATCTGGTAACCAAAAACGGACAGCGTTCCGGTTCCGGTGCGATCATTTTTTTTACAACCATGCGCCAGCACATACCGCATCAGATCAAGATACTGATTCATGAATAATCCTGAAAGGGTAAATCAAGCGGATATAATACAACGTTATTTTAATAATGATGTCCGCGGCTTCTCGGGAGCCGGCGCATAAAAGAAAACCAATGCTCGCCACACTTATACAAAACGATACGGCTTTTGATGAATCCACAAGAGCTTCTCACCTGCTGATAATCCTCCCGGTGCTTGACAAAATCCCCGCAAAATATCACCTCCCCGGTGAGCAGGTGCTTAATGATCTGCTGCAGCGGCGAGGAATTCCTTTGAACCGGCTGGGTGAAATGCCGCTGTCGGCCAATCTGCAGAATGGATCGCTGTATACCTGGGTCATGGTGGATTTCGGCAAATCCCTGTTTGAACAGCAAACCAGCCTGCGTAAGGCCGTGCAACTGCTGCTGGAAGAACATCCCGCCGAAATTCATCTTGCCGTGTATGGGAATGTCACACACAAGCGCCAGCTGGCTGAACTTGCGGTTTATATAGCCTGGGTTAATGGGGCAATTCTGCCGGTGCGCAAGCTGCGCAAAGCAGATGATAAACCCCTTGAGAAAATTCACCTGTATGGTTTTGCTGATCCTGCCGGGTTTGCCTTACAGCGCGCGCAGGCAGAAGGGAATTTTCTTGCTAGAGGTTTGACTGTGCTGCCTCCTAATGAGCTGACTCCGAAAACCTATCGTGAACAGATCAGAAAACTTGCTGCCAGCGAAAACTGGCAATATGAGGAATATGAATTATCCCGGTTACGTGAACTGGGTGCCGGGGCATTTGTAGCGGTTGCGCAGGGAAGTTACGCGGAGGATGCAGCTATCGTACACTTGCGCAGGATTGCGGGAAACGGCCGGTCAGACAAAACGATTGCTCTGGCCGGCAAAGGTATCTGCTTCGATACGGGCGGGCACAATCTGAAACCGGCACGCCATATGTACGGCATGCATGAAGATATGAACGGATCAGCCGTAACACTCGGGATACTGCTGGCTGCAACCCGGGCCGATCTGCCGATCAACATCGACTGCTGGCTTGCCATTGCCCAGAATCACATTGGCCCCAATGCATTCAAACAGAACGATGTAATAACTGCTTTGAATGGCATGACGATAGAAATCATTCATACTGATGCCGAAGGGCGTCTGGTACTGGCTGATACCCTGACGCTTGCCGCCCGTGAGAAACCGGATCTGATCATCGATTATGCCACCCTGACAGGCAGTCTGATCACTGCACTGGGATCACGTTACAGCGGGATTTTCACCAACCGGGATTATCTGGCACACAATGCGGTAGCCGCAGGCAGATCCAGCGGCGAACGGGTTTGTGTGTTCCCAATGGACAGTGATTATGAAACTGATCTCGAAAGCAAGATTGCAGACATCAAGCAATGCACTATGGCAAGTGATTCTGATCATATTCTTGCGGCCTGTTTCCTGCGACATTTCGTCAACGATATCCCCTGGGTGCATATGGATCTTTCTGCGTGCCGTCACCAGGACGGGCTCGGTGCGGTAGGGACTGATGTAACCGGTTTCGGGGTAGCCTGGTCGATTCATTTCCTGCAGGAAATTCTGAGGATTTTACAAAAGGAAACGGGCAGGGCACGCTGATTTAAATAACTGATATCCATTAAATTACGGAGACTGTTGCCATGAATGGTGAAGTAAAACAACGATTGCAGAAAACTGAAACCTGGACGCGGGTGCTTTTCATGGTGCTGTTCATTTTTATCCAGGAGATAGTGAAATTTACAGTTATGGTACTGGCTGTTTTCCAGTTTGTTTCCATGATGCTGACCGGACGGACTAATTTCCAGCTGCTTAAGCTGGGGCGTCAGCTGGCTGCTTATGCTTCGCAGATCATCGTTTTCCTTACATTCAACAGTGAACAGCGTCCCTTTCCGTTTTCTTCCTGGCCTGATGACACGGATGACGCGGGCAAGTACGAAAATCAGAGAAATATCAGCTGATATTCAGCAATATGTCTGTTGTATGTCTGAGCGAATAGTGTTTCTGTCTAGTGAGGGTACGCACAGTTCGATGAATCGATAGGCATATCCGCGCAGATAGTGATTGCGCCGTACGGATATGGACGTGGTATTCTGTTCGAACAGATGAGAGCCATCCAGTTTGATTAGTTTTATATCCCGTTCCGGCGTGAACGCGACCGAGGCAACGATCCCGATGCCCAGGCCCAGACCGACATAGGTTTTGATTACATCTGCATCCAGGGCTGCCATCGCAATATTGGGTACCAGCCCGGCCCGGGAAAAAGCCTGGTCGATTCGTGAACGTCCGGTAAAGCCTTTGTGATAGGTAATAATCGGGAATTTCGCAATGGCTTCAAGTGTAAGAGGTTGCATCAACTGCAGCGGATGTCCCGCCGGTACGATGATCGCATGATGCCAGCTATAGTAGGGGAAGGTTACCAGCTCGGAAGTGCCTTCCAGCGCTTCGGTTGCAATACCGATGTCTGCCTGGCCCTTCAACAGCATGGATACGATTTCACCGGGGCTGGATTCGTGAAGTACCAGGTGCACTTTGGGAAAGGCCTTCTTGAATTGTTCTACGACATCCGGCAATGCATATTGTGCTTGGGTGTGGGTGGTGGCAACGGTTAATTCTCCCTGATCCTGCTGACTGAACTGTTCTGCCAGCCGTTTGATATTTCTTGTATCCAGCAGGATACGCTCAACGATTTCCACCAGTTCCTTGCCGGGGGCTGTCAGTCCGGTCAGGCGTTTGCCTTTGCGGATGAACAGTTCGACATTTAATTCATCTTCCAGATCTTTGATATGCTTGCTGACTCCAGATTGAGAGGTAAACAGGGCATTAGCCACTTCCGTCAGGTTGTAATTCTGCCTGACTGTTTCACTGATGATGCGAAGCTGCTGAAAATTCACGCGTTTATACCTGTTATTAATACGTGGTTACAATGGTTGAATGGGACGGCAAAGAATTTGGTTAATTCTTTACCTGCGGTATTCAGAACGAATTTCTCCTTCCCGAAATACAGCCTATTGCAGTGATCAGCCGGTCAATATCCGCGCGGGTGTTATAAAAAGCCAGCGATGGACGCACTGTGCTCTCCAGCCCGAAGCGACGCAAAATCGGCTGGGCGCAGTGATGGCCGGCACGTACCGCGATACCTTCCTGATTAAGGGCGGTACCAACTTCCTCCGGAGAATAACCCTTGAGAACAAATGACAGTACTCCGGCTTTTTCCCGAGCTGTACCGACGAGTCGAAGATTTTTTATCGATTTGAGGCATTGGGTTGCATAGTCCATCAGGTCATGTTCGTACCGGCTGATATTTTCAATACCGATATGATTCACGTAATCGATTGCCGCCCCCAACCCCACTGCATCAGCAATATTGCCGGTACCTGCTTCAAAACGAGCGGGGGCGCTATGGTAGGTCGTCTTTTCAAAAGTGACATCCTGGATCATATTGCCGCCTCCTTGCCAAGGCTGCATACGATCCAGCAATTCAGTCTTGCCGAATAAAACGCCGATACCTGTCGGACCGAATACCTTGTGTCCCGAAAATACAAACCAGTCGCAATCGAGCTGCTGAACATCAATGTGCATATGTGAAACTGACTGTGCGCCATCGATCAGTACGCGCGCACCGGCGCGATGCGCCATCTCCACCATTTGACGCGCAGGCGTCACGGTTCCGAGTGCATTTGAAACTTGTGAAAAAGCGACGAGTCTGGTGTGCGAATTGAGCAGCTTCTGATATTCCTCCAGCATAATTTGCCCGTCATCATCCACCGGCGCTACACGTAAACGAGCTCCTGTTTCATTGCATAACATCTGCCACGGGACGATATTGGCATGATGCTCCAGCCAAGTAATGACAATTTCATCCCCGGCGCTGATATGCTGCCGCCCCCAGCTTTGAGCCACCAGATTGATGGCTTCAGTCGTGCCTCGCAAAAAGATGATTTCATCGATGGACGAGGCATTCAGGAAGCGGCAAACTTTATCACGTGATTCCTCGTAGGCATCGGTGGCACGAGCCGCCAGCTCATGCGCTGCCCGGTGAATGTTGGAATTTTCATGCTTGTAAAAATAGGCCAGGCGGTCGATGACAGCCTGGGGTTTCTGCGTCGTTGCCGCATTATCCAGCCAAACCAGAGGATGACCATGAACAGATTCCCGTAAAATAGGAAAATCATGCCGGATTGCATGAATATCGAATGGCGGATGAGTCACAGGAAGCTGTGCCACCTGTTTATGACGGCCGGGAACTACGATTTCATCAAGGAAATAAAATGATGATTCCTGCCTGGCATAACCCGGTGTGCCTGCTTCAGCCAAACCGGTACGGGCTGGCGATGCACTATACCGGTTTGGTGCGAGCAGGCCTTTCAGTTCAGCCTCAAATGGCAATGGAGCGGTAGCAGGATAATTAGCTGCAACAGCCGATACTGCCCGCGGAGAGATATCAAATGATTTACCGGCTGGCTGTGCCGGCAACCCGGTATCAGACAGGAAATCGGTTGATCGGTGTATGTTATCTGCGAACTGGTTGAATTTATTTATACTCATGATACTTACCCACTTCAACATTTTCCAGAATGGCCAGCGCATCTTCAGTCAATACAGCCAGCGAGCAATACAGAGAAACCAGATAAGAAGCGATGGCCTTGTGGTTGATCCCCATGAAACGTACTGACAGCCCCATGCCTTGCTCACCCTGCAGTCCCGGCTGATAAAGTCCCACTACTCCCTGCCGGCTCTCGCCTGTGCGCAGCAGCAAAATACTTGTTCTCCCGTCGACAATGCCCACCTTGTCGCATGGAATCAGTGGGAGACCGCGCCAGGTGAGGAATTGCGAGCCAAACATCGAGATAGTGGGAGGGGGCACACCGCGCCGGGTGCATTCCCTGCCAAATGCGGCAATCGCTTTGGGATGGGCCAGGAAAAAAGCGGGATCTTTCCAGACGAGCGAAATCAGTTCATCCAGATCATCGGGAGTAGGTGCGCCGGTACGGACTTTGATCTTCATGCCGGGGGCGGCATTATTGAGCAAGCCGTACTCCTTGTTATTTACCAGTTCTTTTTCCTGGCGCTCCTTGACAGTTTCGATGATCAACCGGAGTTGCTCACGAGTCTGGTCATGCGGACTGCTGTAAAGATCGGCCACACGTGTATGCACATCCAGAACGGTATTGACTGCACTAAGTACATATTCCCGTCCCCATTCTTCGTAGTCTACATATGTCGCGGGTAATTCACGTTCATCTTTATTGGAGCAATCAACCTCAACATCATCAGGATCTTTGACTCTATTGACACGATAGATACCTGCCTCAACTGGAACCCAATGCAGTAGATGAGTCAGCCACCGTGGTGTAATTGTCCCCATCATAGGGACGGTTTTAGTTGCATTCGCCAGCGTACGGGCGGCTACATCGCCCAACGCAGTCTGGGCCTGATGAATATCGGTCATTTAAATTCTCCTGAATAATTGGAAGGTTATGCCTTTAACCTGGAAACCGCAGGGGGACACGCCCCTCAAAGCATGCCGTCGGTATGCAATGGTTTTACCCGCCGGTGGGCATGAGCGAAAGCCCCGCTAGCCGCCTACAGAAACTGATAAATAATCAGCTGTGATTCCCGGGTTTGATGAGCATGCCGACATTCTAAATAATTCAGAATTATTTGCATATACGAAAAAAATATATGCAAATGAAGTTAATCCGGGGTTTTTTCATGACGCATTCGGGCCTGTGTGATATGACTGCCGGGCGGGATACTGTGCGTCAGCCAGACATTGCCGCCTATCGTGGAGTCTCGTCCGATAGTAATACGGCCCAGGATAGTTGCGCCTGCATAAATTACGACATTATCTTCAACAATGGGGTGACGTGGATTTCCCTTGACCAATGCTCCCCGTTCGTCAACCGGAAAGCGTTTGGCGCCTAATGTAACCGCCTGATACAGACGCACCTTACGGCCAATGATGGCTGTTTCACCAATGACGATGCCCGTCCCGTGATCAATAAAGAAACTGTCGCCGATCTGTGCGCCGGGATGGATCTCAATGCCGGTCAGGGAATGGGCAATTTCTGAAATCATGCGTGCAATTAATGGTACTCCCAGCTGATAAAGCTCATGCGCCAGCCGGTAATGCGTAATAGCAGTAATGCCCGGGTAGCAGACCAGCACTTCGTCCATATTATGTGCAGCCGGATCTCCTTCGTAGGCTGCGCGAATGTCACTGTCCAGGATATGGCGGATGGCGGGTAGTTGCCTGGCAAACATATGGGTTATTTCCGTCGCCTGTTCGCGAACCAGGGGACTGATGATGTCGGACCCCGAGACAAAGTGAAGTTCCCGGAGTACTTCTACCGACAGATCGCGCAGAGCGGTGTCTAATGTATATCCTACGAAGTAATCTATACTTTCCTCGGTCAGATCAGGTTGACCCAGGCGGTTGGGAAATAATACGGCACGCAATTTGTCGATGATGCCTGCCAGCACTTTGCGTGAGGGAAGTTTAGGGGGGTTGTTGAGTCTCTGCCGATGTTCCAGTGAGGTTTCACGTAACGTACGCAGTTCATCGACAATATCGCTTATTGTCGTGCCAGTCTGCAGTGATTCTGGTGGTTCCATTTTTTTTGGGATGGCCATCAATGTACCACTTCGTCATGTATATGGTTGGGAAACAGATCAAGCCGGCGCGGCTTGATGAAAACTTGATCACCTCTTACCAGCTGCAGCTCACGAAAACGTTCCTTGCTGATCTCCGCATGAATGGTATTTTTGTGGGGATCTGTTCCGTGTACCAGTTCCAGTCTGACCACCGGTCCGATCGAAAAGATATGAACAATATATGCGGTCAGCGCTGATTCGCCGTTGATGACCCGGTCGACATCGATATCATGTGGCCGCACATAGGCAATTGCACTAAGATCCTCCGCCTCAGCGTGTTCGGGCACGTCGATTTCAAGATCTCCGATCTGTGCATGGCCATGATGTACCCGCCCATGGAACAGATTGACATGGCCCAGAAATTCATAAACGAAGGGGTTCGCCGGTTTTTCATACACCTCATCGGGCGTGCCGATTTGTTCGATGCGGCCCTGGTTCATGACGACCACGCGGTCGGCCACTTCCAGTGCCTCTTCCTGATCGTGCGTCACGAAGACACTGGTAATATGCATGCCATCGTGTAATTTTCGCAGCCAGGCACGAAGCTCCTTGCGTACCTTGGCATCAAGTGCGCCAAAGGGTTCATCCAGCAATAGCACTTTGGGTTCGACTGCCAGCGCCCGGGCCAGTGCAATACGCTGACGCTGGCCGCCGGAAAGCTGATGAGGATAGCGATTTGCCAGCCAGTCCAGTTGCACCAGTTTCAGCAGTTCGGTAACGCGACGGTTGATTTCCCGGGAATCCGGACGATCTTTCCGAGGGCGGACACGCAATCCAAATGCCACATTCTCAAAGATTGTCATATTGCGGAAAAGCGCATAATGCTGGAAGACAAAGCCCACCTGCCGGTCACGCACGTGTTTATCAGTCGAATCTTCTTTGTTGAAGAGCACCTGGCCGGCATCTGCTGTTTCAAGGCCTGCAATGACTCGCAGCAATGTAGTTTTCCCCGATCCCGAAGGGCCCAGCAGGGCGAGCAGTTCGCCCGGGTTGACATCCAGACTGATATCCCGCAAGGCGGTGAAAGACCCGAATTGCTTGGAGAGGTTGCGTACTTCGATACTCATGATTAGTTTCCTCGTGTGGTTTGCTGTGCGACTCTGGATTCAACAAAGGTTTTCAGGGCCAGTGTGATCAGTGCGAGTAATGCCAGCAGAGATGCTACTGCAAAAGCCGCGGCAAAGTTATATTCGTTATAGAGAATCTCCACATGCAGCGGTAATGTATTAGTGCTACCGCGGATATGCCCCGAAACGACTGATACCGCCCCAAATTCTCCCATCGCTCGCGCATTGCAGAGAATCGTGCCATATAACAACCCCCATTTAATGTTGGGAAGTGTGATATACCAGAGGGTTTGCCAGCCGTTTGCTCCCAGAATGACAGCCGCTTCTTCCTCTTCGGTCCCTTGTGCCTGCATCAGCGGTATCAGTTCACGGGCGATAAACGGCACCGTTACAAAAATAGTTGCCAACACAATCCCGGGGACTGCAAAAATGACGAAAATATCACGCTCTATCAGCCAGGGTCCCAGCCAGCCCTGCAGGCCGAATACCAGCACATAGATCAGCCCGGCAACGACGGGAGAAACAGAGAATGGCAAGTCGATCAGCGAAATCAGTATGCTTTTTCCGCGGAATTCAAATTTGGCTATTGCCCAGGCAGCAGCGATGCCGAATATCAGATTGAACGGGACGGCAATGGCGGCTGCGGTCAGGGTCAATTGTATGGCGGCAAGGGCATCAGGTTCGGTAATGGCAGCAATATAAACATCCCATCCCTTTTTCAAGGCTTCATAAAAGACTGCTATCAGGGGAATAAAAAGAAACAGGGCCAGAAATGCAAGTGCCAGTCCGATCAGCAGCCAGCGTACCCATAGCGCTTCCTGGGTGATCAGGATTTTCTGCTGTACCCCCGGGGGGCGAGATAATACTGTGGCGGTCATGAATATATCCTTTAGATTATGCCAGAGCATTGCGGCGGCGGGCCCACCACTGCAACAGGTTGATGATCAGCAGCAGAATGAACGAAATAACCAGCATCACGACGGCGATTGCCGTGGCACCGGTATAATCATACTGCTCCAGTTTGGTAATAATGAGCAGGGGAGTGATTTCCGAGATCATCGGCATGTTACCTGCTATGAAGATTACCGATCCATATTCTCCGATGGCGCGAGCGAAGGCGAGGGTAAAACCGGTGATCAGTGCAGGCAAAACCGTCGGAAAAATGACTCGCAGAAAAGTCTGCCACCGGGTAGCGCCCAGCATAGCAGCAGCTTCTTCCAGCTCCTTTTCGATATCTTCCAGTACAGGCTGAACGGTACGAACGACAAATGGCAGACCAATGAAGGTGAGTGCTACGAAGACGCCCACCGGCGTAAATGCCACTTTGATGCCCAGCGGCTCCAGATACTGCCCGATCCAGCCATTACCCGCATAAATCGCAGTAAGTGTGATGCCCGCGACCGAAGTAGGTAAAGCAAAAGGCAGGTCGATCAATGCATCAACCAGACGCTTGCCTGGGAACTGGTAGCGTACCAGTACCCAGGCTACCAGTAGACCGAAGAAAGCATTTACCACTGCTGCTGCAAATGATGCACCGAATGTCAGCCGATAAGATGCCATGACTCGGGGAGAAGTGACTGCAGCCCAGAACTCCGGCCAAGTCTGTTGCGTGGTATGAATAAACGCTGCTGACAGCGGAATCAGAACGATCAGGCTCAGATAAAGCAGTGTGAATCCAAGTGCGAGTCCGAATCCCGGTAGGACGCTATATTGTTTGAAAGTACTCAACGCTCAAAACTCCTGTTCCTCAATTATGAATGAAAATTTTGCCTGACGAGGGCGGGTCTGCGATGCCATACCACGGCACGAGTCATTTTTCCCGGAAAATTTCCCTGCATATAATCTGCGCCCGCCTGCCTTGCTGCAGTCAACTGCTCCTGTGTTTCGATTTTTCTCACATGTAACAGGGATCTGGAGTCACGTATAGGGTTATTTGCATGACGATTGGCCTGGTATCGTGGTAAATCATGTGCTTGTATGATGATGACATCAGGGTAGAGGTCATCTGTCCCCAGTACCCAGTGACCCAGCCTGCTATTGAAATTAACTGCAACCTGATAGCCATATGAACGATAGCTGCTGATCAGCTTCTGCAGCAGTTTGCCGTCATGATTCAGTACTGACGGGATCTCTATCACTATTCGGGAAGTATTCACCCCAATCAAATCCAGGAAATCTTTGAAGGTTCGCCCATGCCCACTTCGGATACTTTCCAGAAGGCGCGAATGTACATGCAGAAAAAGCCGGCCTGTATGATCCGGAGACTGCCTGAAATAATTAAGCGTGTGGATAGCCCGGCCCAGGCGGTCCAGCTCAATCAATTGTTTGTCTCCTGACGCCATGGAAAATACCTGCCCCGGCCACAGTGCAATTTCGCCCTCTGATTCGGAGCGAATATACGCTGCATGACCGATGATCTTTTCCCCGCTGGAGTCGAGTACCGGCTGGAATGCGCTCGTCAGCTTGCAATGATAGAAATTACCGCTGACCCAGCCGCTTTCATCGCGTTCCAGCGAATAGTCGGTGGCTGTCCTGATCAGGTTGAACTCATCCATTACGGTAAAAGGCTTGATGATCGTTGTATTCATGAAAGGACTCCTTTCAGGATAAATCGGTATTGTTTTTGTACATAAAATTGCTTCCGGAAATGCAGGGTACGGCACGCCGGTTTGGTATCGATGAAGAAGATATGTAGTTCAAGGACAGAGCTTCCACAGTGGGCTGTTGTCAGGCTTGTATTAGCGCCCGGTCGGGTATATCCCGCGGAAGCTGTGCCGGGATGCCGTCGGATTTGTCTGCCGGTTGGACCAGGAAATTTCCCTGTAATAAATCCGCACCTGCACGGATCGCCTCTGCCAGCTGACGGGAGGTTTCTATGTTATCCACCAGAACACTTGCTCCCTGAGCATGGGCAGTGGTGATCAGCGGATCCACTGCATTATGATGTAACAGATCACGCACACTGAGGCGGATGATATCCGGGTACAATTTGTTCAGCTCCAGTATCCAGTCATTATTGGCACTGCTGTAACTGACTGCCGTCAGGTACCCGCGTACACGATAGTTCGTGATAACACGTTTCAATAGCCGCCAGTCACGATTGATTTCGGCCGGAATCTCGATAGCGATTCTGGATGTGCCTATTCCGATGATGTCGAGTATCTGTTCAAATGCACTGCCATGATCATCTTTGACGCTTTCCAGCAAACGTGGCTGTACACTGACGAACAGTTTCATCTGTCGGGCGGAGAGATGGTCAAGAAAATTAAGCGCATGAATCGTCCGGCACAGGCGATCCAGTTTGACGAGTTGCTCGTCATCGGGCGCAAGTGCGAATATATGCCATGGAGAAAGCAGCACTTCGCCGTTTCCGTTCAAATCCGCACGGATATGAGCTGCCTGGCCGATGATGCTGTTGCTGGCGGCCTCAAAAACAGGGCGGGGAACACTCGATAATCTGCAATGGTGAAAAAGGCCGGTAACTTCACCAGTATCCCGATACTGTAAGAGAAAACCGGTCGCGGTAGCGACACGCTCTATCGTGTGAATCATATACTCATGGTGTACTAGTGTTTTTAATGTCGAGGGCAGCATTTTCGTCACTCCGGCTGAAGTGCAGTTTGAACTGAAGCACGGGAAACGAATTGCCTGTCCGCCTACCCGTTCCGGAACCAGGAAGGAAGGATCCGGATTGCTTCACCTGTTGTCTGTTTCATAGCGCGAACGTACAACAACTTTCCTCCGCATCTTTCTCATTGAAGAGCGTAGTGATTTCATGCATCGACCGGCGGCAAAAAATCATCGGGATACCGATTCGGCTGGCCTGATTCTTTACTGAATTGGCAAGACTGTGACTGACATAGTCGTAAATGAGCACGATCAGTTTGGTGTTGCCCGGCAGTGCCCGCTTGGTGAATCCTTTTTTGCGACCGTTCCAGTGTTCGATACGGGCATAACCGTGTGCTGTGATTTTTTGCTTAAGAGAGGCAATATAATCTCCTCCCACTATAAGTACTGTCATTTTAATTTTCTGCAGATTTGAATTATTGATTCACATAGATTTTGTCGAAAAGGCCGCCATCGTTGAAATGAATGGTTTGTGCTTTCTGCCAGCCGCCAAACACCTCGTCTACAGTAAAGAGTTTAATCGCCGGAAACTGATGAGCATACTTTTCGGCTATTTCCGGATCGCTCGGGCGGTAGAAATGACGTGCAACGATTTCCTGTCCCTTTTTGCTGTAGAGATATTCAAGGTAAGTCTGTGCAATATCACGCGTACCGTGCCTGTCGGCATTTTTGTCAACAATGGTGACAGGCGGTTCAGTAAGAATGCTAAGTGAAGGAATAATTACCTCAAATTTCTCCGGACCATATTCTTTAATAGCCAGAAAAGCTTCGTTCTCCCAGGATATCAATACATCTCCTATGCCCCGTTCGACGAAATTAGTGGTTGATCCGCGGGCGCCGGAATCCAGTATCGAGACATTCTTATAAAGTCTGGCAAGAAAATCCTGTATTTTTGTTTCATCACCATTGTATTTTTTCAGCGCAAATCCCCATGCAGCCAGGTAATTCCAGCGTGCTCCCCCCGATGTTTTCGGATTGGGGGTAAGAACAGCCACACCTGGCCTGGCCAGATCATCCCAATCTTTAATCCCTTTCGGGTTACCTTTGCGTACCAGCAGAACGATTGTTGAGGTATAGGGCGAACTGTTATTGGGCAGGCGTTTTTGCCATTCGGGAGAAATCAACCTGGATTTGCTACTGATTGCATCGATGTCGTAAGCAAGCGCCAGCGTAACGACATCAGCAGGTACGCCATCGATTACGGCACGTGCCTGTTTCCCTGCACCTCCGTGCGATTGTCTGACGTTGATTTTTTCTCCTGTTTTTTCCTGCCAGTGCCGGATGAATTCCCGGTTGTATTCCTGATACAGCTCACGGGTAGGGTCATAGGACACATTGAGGATTACCCGCTCGGCAAGTGCGTGGCCCCCGCTTGTCATTGTCAGAGTGAAGGTCAATAATCCGGCTGACAACCATGTACTGAATTTCATTTGATTTCCTTTTATAAATTAAATGGGTTGATTCTATTTAAGTGCGCTGATTGCTACTTCAACATAGAAAAAATTGGTGCCAGCAGTTGTTTCCCCCAGTGCTGCCAGTTGCCGCTCTTTTACAAATCCACCGTTGAACCAGTGTGAATAACCCACTGTTGTGTTGATATGGGGAGTGAGCTTGTAACGGGCGCGAATATCGGCGGAATGCCCGAGAAAATCACCACTGGCACCCGTACGGTCGCGATTGCCGCTTCCACCGAGAAGATTATTGAAGCGATCAGTTTTACTGGCCAGCCAGAACCAGTTATAGCCGCCATCGATTTGTAAATCCCGATGTGGCTGAAACTCTATCTTGATTTTTGGTGCCTTGATATTTTCCATGATGAGATTGTCATCAGCCGACCACGGGCGTGCAAAACCAAAGAATCTTTCAAAGCGATTGTTTACGTTGTCATTGGGATTGCGATCACCACTGACGAACCCATAAAAAGCACTGACGCGGGGTTTCCATGCAAGCTGTTGAAAAGTATAACCAAATTCAAGCAGATAAGACCAGGCCGATTTTTTTTGTCCGTCATCACGACCAAACTGGTAAATGGCGCCCAGATCAAAATCTACTTCAGTACCGGGTAATACACCATAGGTTCGTATGGCAGGAGAGTGAATTTCCCGTTGAGCGCGTGTTCCTCCGTTATCATCCTGCATCAACCCCATGTAATAAGGTTGCAGCGTGAATACATCAGACCATTTGCGCCAATGGGCGATGGCACCGTAAAACCATTGCCCTTTATCACGCTGATCAAATTTATCTATCCGCCTTATGACCGGCTGCACACCCCACGCATCGAATTCCCAGTCGTTGGATTCCTGACCCAGTGTGACCCGAAAGCCTTCAAAATTGTTGGTGGTGTTACGCCATTGATTGCTGCCCAGCATGCGACGATCTAATGTTTCCCACGCCATACGACCGCCCCGGATTCTCACAGGCCGATGATTCCCAAAATCATCCTGTCCCAGTGCACCCTTGAAATATAATTCGCCATAAGTCTGGATCAGCTCGAATTCGTTCCAGTCGCGATTATCTTTAGGGAACTCGCCGTTGTAGCGGCGCGCATCCTCGAATTCGACCACCACACGTAAAGGATCCAGAATTTCCCTGATCCCCAGGTACGCCCGTGTTCTGAGCAGCACAGGGTGATCAGTGGTGATTCGGGGACGCCGTATATCATTGTTGCGCAATTCATACCGTACGCGATAATCCAGACCCGCATCCAGCCAGTAGAGATTTTTGAAAGCATCAATGCCGGTTTGGGCAAGATTGCGAACATAGCGGGGAGGATCAGATTCAGGATGAGTACTGTAGCTGCGTGCACGCCGATAAAAAGTAGACGGCTCACTGCTTGAAACGGATGTGCTGGCAGTCTGCCTGTTTGATACAACCTGCCTGCTCGCTGATAAAGGCATTTTTGTATCCGTCGTTTGTGTAAGCTGTAACATTTCTACTTTTTTGGCCAGGTTAGTGCTGATTAATAAATTGTTTTCTTGGGCATAAACCATCTCCGTCAGTGACAGAAAACCTCCCAGAGAAAGGCATGCCAGTCTCAGATATTTCGTTTGTTTTCTTGTATATGAAGGGTTTCTCTCAGTTCTTGGCCAGATCCTTTCCGGATTTACAGGGACTGCGATTGCCAGTGTCATGGTGTTTTAAGTCGGGCTTGTTGACCCGTTAGCTGATTGAATTCCGTAAAGTTATCAGCTATCCCTTATTTGCAAAACCAAGAAATAATGATTTCTTTATTATAATTATATATATGGAAATTATCCAGAAAAGTAGAGGAGCGAGCCGACTCGACC
>JBIQJX010000108.1:0-2687 GCA_044507105.1 Nitrosomonas sp. | reverse complement strand
CTCTCAGAAATTAGTTTATCCCCGCTGAGACTGATAACTTACCGTCAATATACCAATATACCGGAGATATCAGTTATGCTTAACCGGGAAATAGGTGGTTAAACCTGGCCGCAGGTATAAGCCAAAAATCTTGCCCAGCTGGAATCAGGTGGAAGTCTGTTTCTGGAAATGCCTGCCGTATTTTTGGTTGAATTTTTCCACTCTTCCTGCTGTATCCACGATCTTTTGTTTACCGGTATAAAAAGGATGACAGGATGAGCAGACTTCAATATGCAGCGGCCTGTTCAAGACGGATCGGGTCTTGAATTCATTACCGCAACTGCACGTTACAACTATCTCATGGTATTCCGGGTGAATGCCTGCTTTCATTTAATTAATATCCTTATCTTGTCAAAGCTTATTTTTGAGGCGGTATTATCACTTAAGATACAAGTAGCTGCAAGCCGACATTATAGACGGGATAGCTACCCTTCCCAATACAGATCCCTACATTTCTGGCAACATCATACCCGTCGCATCGAGTCAAAGAAATCAGCATTATTTTTTGTTGCCTTGATTTTATCCAGCAAAAATGACATGGCGTCCATTTCATCCATAGGATAGAGCAATTTGCGCAAAATCCATATTTTTTGCAGAATTTCCGGCGGGATAAGCAGCTCTTCCCTGCGTGTTCCGGAACGATTCACATTGATGGCCGGATAAATTCGTTTTTCCGCCATACGGCGGTCAAGATGAATCTCCATATTACCGGTTCCCTTAAATTCTTCATAAATCACGTCATCCATGCGTGAACCGGTATCTACCAGTGCAGTGGCAATGATAGTAAGTGAGCCTCCCTCTTCAATATTACGAGCCGCCCCAAAGAAACGTTTCGGACGTTGTAGCGCATTGGCATCCACCCCGCCTGTCAGCACTTTCCCAGATGCCGGGACAACAGTATTGTAGGCGCGCGCAAGGCGGGTAATGGAATCGAGAAGAATAACAACATCCTTTTTATGTTCAACCAGACGTTTGGCTTTTTCGATCACCATATCCGCTACCTGAACATGGCGAACGGCTGATTCATCAAAAGTAGAAGATACAACTTCACCTTTAACGGAGCGCACCATTTCCGTAACTTCTTCAGGACGTTCGTCGATCAGCAGCACCATTAACACAACATCCGGATGATTTGCTGCAATGGAATGTGCAATATGCTGCAGCATTACAGTTTTACCGGATTTTGGGCTGGCTACCAGTAATCCACGTTGACCTTTCCCGATTGGCGCAATCAGGTCAATAACGCGTCCCGTAATATTTTCTTCTGACTTAATATCCCGTTCCAGTGTCAGACGCTCAATCGGAAAAAGAGGAGTCAGGTTTTCGAACAGTATTTTGCGTTTGGAATTTTCTGGAGGCTCATTATTGACTTTATCTATTTTGACCAGGGCAAAATAGCGCTCTCCCTCTTTGGGAGGTCGAATTTCACCATCTACTGAATCGCCGGTATGTAGATTGAAACGACGAATCTGGCTGGGCGAGATATAAATATCATCGGGCCCGGCAAGATAGGAAGTATCCGGAGAACGTAAAAAGCCAAAACCATCCTGCAACACTTCAAGCGTACCCTCACCGAATATACTCTCGCCCTTACGCGCCTGATTCTTCAGCAGGGCAAAAACCAGATCCTGCTTTCGCATACGGTTGGCACCCTCGATATCATTAGTGACAGCCATTTTTACCAGCTCGGAAACATGAATGCTTTTTAAATCGGATAAGCGCATAGAAGTGACTCTTGAAAATCAGAAAATTAAAGGAGCAGGAAGGTGGAAGGGAGTTATCAGCGGAACAGGATAAGCCGAATAAAAGACTGTTCGTGATTCATCCGGCTTATAACGGTATTTGCAACCTGAGAATTAAATTTTTCTACAGATGGCTATCAATAAAAGCTGTCAATTGTGATTTCGATAATGCACCGACCTTGGTAGCTTCGATATTACCGTTCTTAAACAGCATCAGGGTAGGAATCCCGCGAATACCATATTTCGGAGGAGTTGCCTGATTTTCATCAATATTGAGTTTAGCTACTTTGAGCCGGTCGCTGTACTCACTGGCAATCTCATCAAGGACAGGCGCAATCATTTTACAGGGTCCGCACCATTCGGCCCAATAATCTACCAGTACCGGAATAGGAGACTGCAATACCTCTGCTTCGAAAGTTGTATCCGTTACATAATGAACATGCTGGCTCATGGAATCCTCTTTTAATGTTTGTTGGATCAAAATGGAGCCTGGTGGCAGTTACAGCCAATCACACCAAGGCAATAAACAGAATTCAGGTTACTGATTCAGAATGGCCGCAGAAGGTAAACCCAACCTGCAAGCAGTTTTATGATTGTATACTATAGAAAGATCGGGTGGATAGAGATGCAAACCATTTGGCCGGCCATGTTTCTGCTCCCGTCAGCATGGCACGGTCGGTCACACTTGGGGCAACCCGGAAGATCTGTATACCAAATATTATACCTGTAATGATAGTCTAATCAATAAATCTGTAATACTTACTTCTCAGATGTTTAGTCCCTCAATGTGTTGGGGTGGGTTAACGATAAAATGATCTGGCTCGTTTCTGCCGCTGGATGATTGTCTGTATGCCCTGCAGCCGAGCATCGCTCATCTGACCTTCGGACAGCAGCAGGAGGACAGGT
>JBIQJX010000107.1:0-2752 GCA_044507105.1 Nitrosomonas sp. | reverse complement strand
GATATTAAATTTCCCTTATCGATGGCGTAATGCATGGTTAGCTGAAAAACAGGGGGCAGGTGCGCTAAATCTGAAGAAATTCTCTAATCAATAATAATAGTGCTGTTACTGACCCTAACTCTCATCTCCGACTGAACGTTATCCCCTGCCTGAACAGCCGCTAATTTAACCCGCTCCTCCGTTAACTGATATCAGCATTTCGATTAGATGATTTCCATGATCAGGCAATATTCGAATCTGCTGAAAATAATTATCCTTGCACCTGTAATCAAAAAACCAGTTGCACTGACTGAAGCTGTCAGGAATCCTTCGCAGAGATGAGCGTGATGCAGGGAGGATGAATCAGGGCTTATAGAAGCAGAAGTGAGTGCTCAACATACACAAAGAATATCTCCAGGAAAAAATCATGAACCACCTGATCAATAAAATCGGTTTCTTTATGCTCGCCATTATTGGCACTTTTGCTTCTGCTGTTATCGCGTTGCAGCGAGGCGAATCCATAGGCGCTATCTGGATCGTCATTGCAGCCATTTGCATATACATAATTGCCTACCGCTTTTACAGCCGGTTTATAGCTCACCGGGTGTTAAAGCTTGATCCAACACGTACTACACCAGCTTATAAATTCAATGACGGCCTGGACTATGTGCCGACCAATAAATATGTATTATTCGGACATCACTTCGCGGCAATTGCCGGAGCCGGCCCTTTGGTGGGCCCTATACTGGCCGCACAAATGGGGTACATGCCCGGAATGCTATGGCTGCTTGCCGGAGTCGTTCTGGCCGGGAGCGTGCAGGACTTTATCGTGCTTTTCATCTCCATGCGGCGCGATGGCCGTTCGCTGGGAGATTTGATCAAGTCAGAGCTGGGGCAGATACCGGGCATTATCGCGTTATTTGGCATCTTCTTCATCATGCTGATTCTGCTGGCCGTGCTCTCGCTGATTGTGGTCAAAGCACTGGCTCAATCGCCCTGGGGGACTTTCACCATCGCAGCAACTATTCCTATTGCCTTATTTATGGGGATTTACTCCCGCTTTATACGTCCTGGTTCAATCGGTGAAGTCTCATTAATCGGTTTTATTCTGCTCCTGCTGTCGATAATCGGCGGTCAGTATGTGCAAGAAATCCCATCACTGGCGGCGATATTCACTCTTACAGGTGAACAGCTGACCTGGATATTGATCGCCTATGGATTTTTGGCTTCCATTTTGCCGGTATGGCTGCTGCTCGCTCCGCGTGATTATCTGTCCACTTTTCTCAAGATCGGTACTATCGTCAGTTTGGCCATTGGCATTCTCGTTGTCATGCCGGAACTTAAAATGCCTGCTTTCACGCAGTTTATCGATGGATCCGGTCCTGTCTGGTCGGGAAGTCTGTTCCCTTTTCTTTTTATCACCATTGCGTGCGGCGCGATATCCGGTTTTCATTCGCTTATCGCCTCAGGCACCACGCCAAAAATGATCAAAAACGAAGCGGATGCGCCCTTTATCGGGTATGGCGCAATGCTAATGGAATCATTCGTTGCCATTATGGCACTGGTTGCCGCCTCCACCCTCGAGCCCGGGATCTACTTCGCAATGAACAGTCCAGCCGCCATAATTGGCACTACTGCAGAGTCAGCGGCGCAGACCATATCACAATGGGGGTTTTATATCACGCCCGAAATGATTACTCGAACCGCTCAGGAAGTAGGGGAAGAAAGCATTATTTCCCGCACGGGTGGAGCACCGACGCTGGCAGTGGGAATGGCGCAAATTCTGTCGGATGCGATAGGGGGAAGCAGCATGATGGCATTCTGGTACCACTTCGCGATTCTGTTTGAGGCGTTGTTCATTCTGACAGCAGTCGATGCAGGCACACGCGCAGGACGTTTCATGCTGCAGGATTTGCTGGGTACATTCATTCCATCGTTGAAACGGACAGACTCCATCATGGCGAGCTCTATCGCCACTGCTTTATGTGTGGGAGGCTGGGGTTATTTCCTGTATCAGGGCGTCGTCGATCCTCTGGGAGGTATTAACACGCTCTGGCCCTTGTTTGGTATTGCCAACCAGATGCTCGCCGGCATAGCGCTGATACTTTGCACGTGTGTGTTGTTCAAGATGAAACGAGGCCGTTTTGCCTGGGTAACGATCCTCCCCGGCGTATGGGTTATCGTTTGCACCCTCAGCGCAGCCTGGCAGAAAATATTTAATACCGATTCTCGTATCGGTTTTCTGGCACATGCGGACACCTACCAGAACGCTGTCGCCGATGGGGTAATACTTGCACCTGCCAAATCGATTGAGCAGATGCAGCAGGTTATTGTTAATGATTACGTGAATGCATCGCTCGCAGCATTGTTCATGCTGATACTGGTCAGCATCCTGGTATTAGCGATCCAAAGCATGATGACTGCAAGAGGAGGAGATGATCCTCCTGGCACAAAGACAGAAACTTATGAGCCATTGCCCCTTAAACCTGTATCCCAGAATATGAAGGCGTCTCTCATGACAGCGGGGATCGGCAGACTGGGTTATGGTTTAAAAAAAGGAATACGGCTTATCGTAGGTATGCCTGACTACAGTATGTATGTCGCACATAGGATGAGCAGGCATCCCGAGCAACCGGTAATGTCTTGTCAGAAATTCTTCAGGGAACGGCAGGAGGCCAGATTGGGAGGAAAGGTGGGAAAGTGCTGTTAACAGAAAATATGAACCGTACAAATGAAAACAATTATTATTTTGTCATTTTTAAGAGATACGTAA
>JBIQJX010000106.1:0-2788 GCA_044507105.1 Nitrosomonas sp. | reverse complement strand
ACCGTCGAGCAACTCTTTAAAATCGAATCATTTTATGTGACGTAGGCTATAAGTGTTTGGGCTTCTCCTTTGGCGGCTGGAACAGCATCGTTGCGGCTTGGTAATTAGTATGCCAGATAGAGCGAGGGAACGCTCAGCGGGGATTTTGTAATAACGAGAGGTGTTTTTACAAAGACCAACGCAAGCAAGCATAAAGTCATACCCTGCATTTTACGCGTGCAGCCGGTCAATCCACAGTCCAGTTGCTCACCTGTATCATATTGATATTATCAGCGTGGTCAACCAGCATTTTTCCCACACGTTCCTGCCACAGTTCGCCAAAGCGCTGCAGTTCAGCCGCACTGGCCTGCCCGCTCACGGCTTTGGGGAGGAGGGCACGCATTTCATCCGGCCAGGGCACAACCGAGGCATCAAGCGCCACCTGTACCGCCGCGCTGGTATCCTTTCGACGCAGACCCATCGCACCTTGCATTGGTTGATCGAAGTGCAGCAGGTTGTTGCGCCCGAAGCGTCCGCCGATACCATGAAAACCTGTCTCGGGCGCTGCCCCGGTGACAAGTTGTGCTACCGTAGCCATGACGCCAGTGGTGCCAGCGTCACGCGCATCAGCCATGTAGACTTCGATCTCACCGCGTATTGGCAATTCGTTACCATACAGTGCACGCAAACCATGAACCGTCATCAGCCAGGTGCCAGCCACTGTCGGGCAGGAGTGCCCCGCCAGTCGTACCGCATCAGCATACTGATATTCCATGATTCCGTCATTTGCTGCGCCAAGGAACCGGGCCAGAGGATCTTGCATGGTTATGGAAGGGGCCTCATCAAAAAAATCCGGGAAACTCTGATCACGTATGGGCATATTCACTCCAAAATTTTCCTGTATGCAGGGTTTTTGACATCATCTCCTTACGCTTTTCTGGCGATGGCTGCCGGGGCTTGCTTGTCGTTCTAATTTAAAAACCGCAGTTGATTATTTATTATTCCTGGAAACTGCGATGGGCTTTGAGACCGCGGCGTACCTAGTGTGGTTTCCAGGTTAATTTAGTCCAAAGGTTAGCATAATTGGCTGCGGTTTTTAACCTGAAAGCTGAGACTGATGGCCTGCCAGATCCTGGAAAGAGGAAAAAACCAGATGACCTGAGCGCTGGCTCCTGATGGCGTAAATTCACAGCGATCACGCGGTGATGCTGACATATGGAACATCAGTTGTAATATTCATACTGATATTACTCACTGCTGGCGGTAATTATTCCGCCGCCCAGGCAAACCTTGCTTTCATATACTACGACGGACTGTCCAGGTGTTATGCCCCATTGCTGTGCGGCGAATCCGATGCGGCAGGTATCCTGCTCAACATCGGTAATTGCGCAAGGTGCATCCATCTGACGATAGCGGATCTTGGCGGTATAGACCCAGTCTCTGCGTGGAGGAGCACCGCTAATCCAAGACAGATCCTCGGCTATCAGGGCGGAACGAAACAGCGTCGGGTGGTCGTGACCCTGAACCACGTAGAGTATATTTCTTTCACCATCTTTCCCCGACACGAACCACGGTTCCTCACTTCCTCCTCGTGTACCACCGATGCCCAGACCCTGCCGTTGTCCGATGGTGTAATACATCAATCCCTGATGTGTTCCCACCACTCTGCCATCCAGGGTTTGTATTTCACCCGGTTCGGTCGGCAGATAACGGTTGAGAAATTCCCGAAAAGGACGTTCGCCGATAAAACAGATCCCGGTACTGTCCTTTTTGCTGGAATTGGGCAGTCCGTGTGCATGCGCGATGCGGCGCACTTTCCGCTTGTAGAGATGGCCTATCGGAAAAATCGTGCGTGACAGTTGCTGCTGATTCAGTCGATAGAGAAAATAACTCTGATCCTTGTTGCCATCTTCACCTTTGAGCAGCTCGAACCGTCCATCGATTTCATGCACCTGTGCATAATGGCCGGTTGCGATCCGGTCGGCGCCCAATGCCAGTGCATGATCGAGAAATGCCTTGAACTTGATCTCACTATTGCACAGTATATCCGGATTGGGTGTGCGTCCTGCCCGATATTCCGCCAGAAACAAGTTGAAGACCCGTTCCCGATATTCCGCCGAAAAATTGACTACTTCCATCGGGATATCGAGAATATCTGCCACTGAAGCAGCATCGAGAAAATCCTGGCGGGAAGAGCAATACTCATCCGTATCGTCTTCCTCCCAGTTTTTCATGAAAAGCCCCGTTACCTCAAAGCCCTGCTGCTTCAGTAACAGAGCGGCAACGGAAGAATCCACCCCGCCGGACATGCCGACCACTACACGCGATTTGCTCATTTCATCAATTGGAAAAGACAACCTGCTATTTTACCTTGCAAATAGCACTTTAATACCGAAACCCAAACCACCCTCTTCCCAACCCGGATTGCTACCTCTCCATTCTATAAGCCTGAAACCACAGTGGAATGTACTCAAAGCAGCGATAATCGGATAAGTCAATGCAGTGCAGCAGTTTTCTGTCTTTGATGTGTATGCATCTGAATCAATCAGGCAATTCAACTTGTATTCTGCGGACATTTATGCTTGTCTATGCTTTATTTATAAATGCATACCAAGCAGACTACTGCTGTTGCCTCAATGGCTTATATAATAAGAAGATTGTTTTTCTGCAAAAACGGTAACTTGAAAAACTATTCACCAACTGACCCCGGAGTTTTTGGATAAAATACACTATCTGGCGGATATGTTTTGAAAAATTATAAAGGATATTGTCATGCGTAGATATTTTATACATTTAGCATTTTTGATAT
>JBIQJX010000042.1:1639-19697 GCA_044507105.1 Nitrosomonas sp. | reverse complement strand
TGAAAGTATTAGGGTTAGTAGGAATTTGTGTGGGGCTGTCTGGCTGTGCAACGACTGGAGAATTTGATGCGCTTAAAGCCCGTGTAGATGCGCTCGAGTCTAGTGTTTCAGCAGTGAAGTCAGATGCTGCGGCAGCTAGAGCTGCTGCTAACGATGCAGTAAGTACTGCCAATCGAGCGGTAGACCAGGCTAACGAAGCGAATGCTCGCTCTATTGAAACTGAGACAAAAATTGATCGTATGTTTAAACGTGCAATGCACAAATAAAATACGGATTTTATAACTTCCTTGGATTTCTCTTTTACATAATAAAATCCAAGGAAGTTTTTCAGTAGCCGGCTTTTGATTTCAGGAAACTGCCTTCGATTATTATCTCTTCATTTACACCCCATTTCCTCTTCGTATTTTCTGCTGACCGAAGTTTGTAGTGGATCTGCCGCTATTTCTGCTCTGCAGAAATCTGATGGGTGGCTGCTGGTTTTTCCATGTGTTTAGACGTACTAAGTACGCCTGTGGGTGGGTCCATGGCAGGTACGTCGGGACTGCCTTCGGAGCGGTCACGATAAAGTGCGGCACGACTGAGTAACATGAATGTAACTGGCGTCGTTACTGTGACGAAAATACCAATCAGGAATTCGTGTATAACGGGTCGTGATTCTAATATGCTAAAGCAGATCATAGATGCCATTACAATGGCTGCTGTGCCCCAGCTCGTCCCTAATGTCGGTGCGTGAATGCGATCATAGAAGCTGCGCAGGCGATAGAATCCGAAAGAACCGATCAGTGCCAGCCCGGCACCAAGGAGAAGAAAAATTGCGATGAGCAACGCTGCCCATACAGGCAGCTCAGCAACATGATTCACTCGATTACCTCCCCGCGCATCAGAAACTTGGCGAGTGCTACTGTTGCAACAAAACCCAGCGCTCCGATAATCAGCGCAATCTCAAAATATAATGTACTACCGGTACGTATACCGAAAACGAGCACTTGCAGCATTGAATTGACATAAAGCGTATCCAGTCCCAGTATGCGATCTTGGGCGCGGGGCCCTCTGACTATGCGAGTCAAGGCCAGCGCCATCGCAATTGCCAGTGCAATTTGTGCGGTGGTAACGGCCCAGAGAAGAATAGTAATGCTCATTCAAATATCTCCCGTAAAAGGTATTCATAACGATTTTTGATCAGATTGAGCCAGGCAGTTTCGTCTACCAGATCGAAAATATGCAGCAGCAGCGTGTTACGGGCGGAGTTATAGTCGATCCAGGCCGTACCGGGAGTACTTGTTATGATGATAGCCAGGACAGCCAGGCCGGTAGGATCGCGCAGATCAAGCGGGATGGTCATAAAACCTGATTTTCCAGTCCACTTGTTTCCTTGCAGGATAATTCCTGCCACTGCGATATTGGATCGAATGATATCGTAGAGTACGATTGCAATCAGTTTGGGCAACATATCCCAGCGCCTGAATCGTGGTTTTGCAGGCTGCAGGGCAGCCACACTCCATGCAGCTACCAGCGCTATTGCAGCTCCAAGCAGGAACTGACCTGGTGAGAAACTGGTTAGCAATAGCCATGTTATGATCAAAGAGAAAATCAGTAGTGGATAAGGGAACAGTCTGCTCATTCTGCTATCTCCGCCGGTGGCAGCGCTAACGCACGCGGCGCTTTCATCACATCTTCTATATAGGATTGCGGTGCATGCAGACTGGTTGCGGTGGCTTCCATGAAACGCATGACTGGTCCTGCCTGTATAGTCAGAATCAGTGTCATGCACAGCAATGCAGCAACTGGTACGATTTCGATGAAAAGTACTCGCGGTATGGAAGTTTCCACTGGCGGTGCCCAGAAAGTACGAATGCCGGAACGGCTCATGGCAATCAGTGCTGCCAGTCCTGACAGAATAAGTAAAGCTACGAACCACCATAGGGCGGCCGACATGATATTTCCCTGCTCTGATGAGTCGGGGTTGAACATGGCGGTAAGAATGACGAATTTGGCAATGAAACCTGACAACGGTGGCAGGCCTGCCAGCAGTATGACACATGCAGCAAAGCTGATACCAAGAACAGCGACCGTTCTGGGAATAGCGATACCAACGGTTTCTTCATCTTCCATTTCCTCGTCATGTTCTCCAAAAGCTTCCATAGTAACGGCCAAAACGCTGGCTGCCGCATTTTGTCCTCTTTCTACCAGTTCGATGAGCATGAAAAATGCGCTGATCGCTAGCGTGGAGCTGACCAGATAAAATAAAGCGCCAGCAGTGACATCTGCCTGCACCAGTCCAATGCTTGCCAACAGTGTTCCTGATGAAACCAGTACGGAGAAACCTGCAAGCCGGCCCAGTGTCTGTGAAGCCAGGATCCCTACCGTGCCAAAGGTAATGGTTGCCAGCCCCCCCCACAAGAGTATCTGCGATCCCAGCCCTTCTGAAGGGCCCGAGGCTTCCCCGAAAAAAAGCAATGACAGACGTAACAGCACATAAACACCGACTTTGCTCATAATAGCGAAGATAGCAGCTGCTGGTGCCGGTGCTGCAGTATAGGTTGGCGGTAGCCAGAAACTTAACGGCCACATACCCGCTTTAATCAGGAAGGCGACACCAAGAACAGCTGCTCCGGATTCCAGCATGACGCGGTCTGCCCCCGTAACTTGTGGAATACGCAGAGCCAGATCAGCCATATTAAGTGTACCAGTCACGCCATAAATCAGTGCGACTCCGATCAGAAACAGCAGTGAAGCAGCAAGATTGATAGCAATATAATGTAATCCCGCTTTGACACGGAGCAATCCCGATCCATGCAATACCAGTCCATAGGAGGCAGCCAGCATTACTTCAAAAAAGACGAAGAGATTGAACAGATCCCCAGTTAAAAATGCTCCATTCAACCCCATCAGAAGTAATAGGAACAGTGTATGAAAATGCATACCGGCTTTATGCCAACGTCCGAGTGAAAATATCAGCGAGGGAATGGCAAGTGTCGAAGTCAGCACAAGCATCATTGCTGACAGGCGATCGAGCGCCAGATTGATAGCGAATGGTGAGGGCCAATTCCCGAGTAGATAAACGGCAACCCGTCCTCCGTTTGCAGTATCACTGGCGTGTGAAATATGCAAGAGCAGGATTGATACTACCAGCAATGCAATAGTCGCCAAGACCGATGCGGCTGCTTTCAGCCACCGTTCGCGATCATCAAGAAAGAGCAGCAGGGCGCCGGTAACTAACGGAATCAGAATCGGAGCAATGAGGAGATGTTCCGGGGACAGTTTCATCGATCGGGCTCCCTGCCATCCACATGATCGGTGCCCGTCAGGCCGCGCGACGCGAGCAGAACGACGAGAAACAGTGCTGTTGTGGCAAAGCCGATCACAATTGCTGTTAGCACCAGTGCCTGTGGTATCGGATCAGTAAAGGCAGCTGGATCGATTTGAGTACTTGTTTCAGTGACGGGAGGCATATTGATTGCCAGTCGCCCCATGCTGAAGATGAACAGATTGACGGCGTAGGAAAGCAGCCCCAGCCCGATGATGACCTGATACGTACGCGGACGGAGCAATAACCATACGCCGGATCCGACCAGCATACCAATACCGAGAGAGAGAACCAGTTCCATCACACTTCCTCCCCGGTTTTCAGAGTTTCAATCGAACGGACACGATAGCTGCGAATCGACTGATGGGCAATCGCGATCAGAATCAGCGCGGTTGCCCCGACAACCAGCAAGAATACGCCCAGATCGAAGAATAATGCCGTAGCAATCGGGATTTTTCCAATCAGGGGTATTTCCAGGTAGTGAAAATGCGTAGTAAGGAAAGGAAACCCGAACAGCCAGGACCCCATCCCGGTTAGCGCTGCCAGCAGCAGACCGAGACCGATCCATCGTACCGGCAAAATACGTAGACGATCTTCCACCCAGCGGGTTCCACCCGCGAGATATTGCAGCAGGAAACCGATTGCCATTGTAATACCGGCTGCAAACCCTCCGCCCGGCAGATCATGGCCGCGTAAAAAGAGATAGGCAGCCAGGAGAATAATAAATGGAAACATCCACTGCATGATTACCGAGGGCACCATCAGATAGTCATATACCGTTTCCCCGATCCTGCGGTCGGGATGATTGTCATCAAAGGCATTTTGCCTGCGTTGCTGTTCCGGAATTTCGATACTGTCCGGTGCAGGGCGGAAACGCCGTAACAGGGCGAAAACGGTAAGTGCCACAATACCCAGTACAGTGATTTCGCCAAATGTATCGAACCCCCGGAAATCAACCAGAATGACGTTGACTACGTTGGTTCCACCCCCTTCCGAATAAGCCCGTTCCAGAAAAAAGTCAGCAATGGTTTCTGGTGCGGGACTGGTCATCACCCTGTAAGCGATCACTGCTACCCCCCCTCCACAGACTACAGCAAGCGAAAAATCACGCAATCTGCGCATACGGGCGTGCCATGTCGCAGCATTATCGATTTTTTCCTGTCTTTTCGGTAACCAGCGCAGCCCCAGTAGAATGAGAACTGTGGTAACGATCTCGACCAGCAGCTGTGTGACAGCCAGGTCGGGCGCGGAAAACCAGACAAAAGTGATGCAGGTGACGATTCCTGCGCCACCCATCAGGATTAGCGCAGCTAAACGGTGATATTTCGCCTGATAAGCCGCCCCGAGTGCGCAGATGATCCCAACGGTCCAGATCATCGCAAAAGCGGGATCAGTACCGGTAAATGCCACTTCGGGCAGAGCAAAATCAAAATCCGCCACCATGAAGGGCCAGCAACCGGCAGCGAAGGCAATGAAGACAACCAGACACAGTTGTGACTGCAAGCGGTGGGTGCCGAAAAATTCTTCCATCCAGCGCGCCCAGCGCCACGAAATGGTAATCAGAAGTCGTTCAAAAATACGCTGTCCCTTGAAGTGGCGTATACCGGGCGGGCCGTCTTCACACCGGGCCAGATAATTCTGCAGGATCAGGTAGAGAAGCACACCGCCGGTGAGCGCTATCGTACTCATGATCAGCGGTGTGTTGATGCCGTGCCATATGGCAAGACTGTATACTGGCGTTTGTTCAGCCAGGACCGAGACCACGGCGGTATGCAGATAAGGACCGATGGTCATGCCGGGAATAATACCGACGATAAGGCAGGCAAATACCAGAAACTCGATCGGCAATCGCATCCAGTGAGGGGGTTCATGTGGCTCACGGGGAAGCTCCACCGGTTTAGGGCCGAAGAAAACAGTGTGGATAAAACGCACGGAATAGGTAACTGCAAAGGCGCCAGCAATCGTGGCAACGTAAGGAAGCACACCGTCGAGTATAGAGCCCGAATACTGTCCCAGTGTTTCAGCAAAGAACATTTCTTTCGATAGAAAACCGTTGAGAAGCGGTACGCCGGCCATGGCTGCACTGGCTACCATCGCAAGTGTAGCGGTGATCGGCATGAAGCTGAACAGACCGCTCAGCTTGTGCATATCGCGTGTTCCCGCTTCATGATCGATGATGCCCGCGGCCATGAACAGCGATGCCTTGAAAGTGGCGTGATTCATCATGTGAAAAATCGCTGCCACGGCAGCCAGTGGACTTCCCAGGCTGAGCAGTGTAGTGATCAGGCCGAGATGACTAATGGTCGAATAAGCAAGCAACCCTTTGAGATCGTGCTGGAAGATAGCGAAATAGGCACCAAGCACCAACGTACTCATCCCGGCCAGTCCGACGATAAAAAACCACTCATCGGTACCGGACAATACCGGCCATAGTCTGGTCAGCAGAAATACACCGGCTTTTACCATCGTCGCTGAATGCAAATAGGCTGATACCGGCGTCGGCGCGGCCATTGCATTGGGCAGCCAGAAATGGAACGGAAACTGTGCACTTTTGGTCAGCGCACCCATCAGGATCAGTACCAGTGCGGGGACATACAGGTCGTGTTCGCGGATCGTGTTACCTGCCGCCAGTACAATATCGAGATTGTAACTGCCGACTATGTAGCCAACGATGATCAGGCCGACAAGTAAACAAAGCCCTCCGATACCGGTGATGATCAGTGCCATACGGGCACCGTCACGCGCTGGGGCATTATGGTGCCAGTAGCCGATCAGAAGGAACGAGAAAATACTGGTGAGCTCCCAGAAAATCGCCAGCAAGATAAGGTTGCCCGATATGACTATACCTTGCATGGCTCCCATGAAAGCGAGCAGGAAAGAGAAAAAACGCGGTACCGGGTCTTGGGGGGACATGTAATAACGGGCATAGAGCACTACGAGAAAACCGATACCGGTAATCAGCAGCGAAAACATCCATGCGAAACCGTCCATTCTGAGCGTAAAATCCAGCCCGGATCCGGGCAGCCATTCAATCTCGTAGCGTACTGTGTTTCCCTCCGTAATGAAGGGATAGAGATAAATAACGATGGCTAATGCCGCAATCGTTACTCCCCCCGATAACCATGCTTCTGCATTACGGGCGTTGGCGGGCAATATCGCAGCCAGTGCACTTCCTGCAAAGGGTAGCAATATAAGGAGGAAAAGAAGGTTTTCGTCGTTCATCATCCGATAAATAATCTAATTCAGCATAACCAGGAGCGACAGTATCAAAACAGAGGGTCCAGTTGAGTATACAGAGAGGGGGCCATTTAACCAGGCTGATGCTGGCAGCACAGGGCAGCAATATGCAGCAGCCGGTCCGATATTAGTCCGGCATGCTGGAAATATCTGCTTGCTGTATGGTAAAACATGAGGCCCGCAATGACTGCAAGTCACTGGAGATAATACTGCTGATAATTCGGTAATGCCGGCCTGATCAAGAATCACTTTCCGGTTTTATTCTGTATTTGTCCGGCCCGCACTTGCAAAGAGCGATTACCAAGCCCCCGATAATAACAAATCTCGAAAGCGGCTGCATGATTCAAGTACAGGAAATTTGAATGCTTTGGCATAACGCCGGAACGAGGCCCGTCTGGTGATTGAATTCGTCTATCTGCTGCGGCCCTGATTGGTGGGCGCGGTTATTCATGACGGAGTGCTTCAACGGGTTTGAGTGCGGCGGCTTTTCTGGCAGGATACAAGCCGAAGAAAATACCGGTGACGGAGGCAAAGGAGAAGGCCAGGATTACGATTCCCAGCGTGATCACGATCTGGATATCCGTAATCCGGCTGACCAGCCAGGCACCGCCGATTCCCAGTGCAATGCCGGTCAGCCCGCCCAGGATGCAAATCATCAGGGCTTCCAGCAGGAACTGTGTGAGGATTACCCGGCGATTTGCACCGATTGCCATACGTATGCCGATTTCCCGGGTACGTTCCGTGACGGATACCAGCATAATATTCATAATACCGATACCTCCCACCAGCAGTGAGATCGATGCAATGGCACCCAGCATCCACGCCATGATTTTGGCGGTACTGCTGGCTACGGAGGCGAGCGCAGCCAGATTACGTACCGTAAAATCATTTTCCATATGGTTGCTGATACGGTGGCGCTGGCGAAGCAGGCGAGTGATTTCTGCTTCCGCTGCTTCCATACTGTCTGCTGATTTTGCCTGGACCAGCGTATAGTTAACAGATCCGGGAAACTGGTTGCCCAGAATCTGCCGCTGCGCGGTCGTCAGGGGAATGAATACATTATCATCCTGGTCGCGTCCGGACAGGCTTTGGCCTTTAACCGCCAAAATGCCGATGACCGTGAAGGGCCGGTTGGCGATCCGGATGTTTTTTCCTACTGGATCTTCGTTACCGAAAAGATTGTATGCGGTGATTTGTCCCAGAATCGCCAGACGTGCACCAGAGCGTAAATCTGCCTCAGAAAAGCTCGCACCATTTGCTATTTCCCAGTTGCTGACGGGGAAATAATCCGGGGTGGCGCCCGTCAGCATTGTGCTCCAGTTATTGGCGCCATAGTTGAGTTGTGCGGTACCCGTCACCACCGGAGCAGTTGCTTCGATCACAGACAGCTCCGCAATGGCTTGTGCATCCTGAACGGTAAGCGTTTTGACACTGCCACTACCCCAGCGCAGCCCGCCGGAAGAGGTTGCGCCGGGCATCACAATCAGCAGATGACTGCCCATAGAAGCGATGGCGCTATTAATATTAGCCTGAGCACCCTGCCCGATGGACAGCATCAGTACTACCGCAGCGACGCCTATGATCATCCCGAGCATGGTCAGAGCGGTTCGCAGGCGATTGGTATGCAGTGCCCGCGTGGCCTCACCCATGATGGTCAGTAAATTCATGAGCCGGATAAACGGGGAGTGGCCGGATCATTTTGCCGGATGTTTTCGATGATACGCCCATCCTTGAGCCGGATCAGGCGGTGAGTCCAGGCGGCAATATCCTCTTCATGAGTGACAATGATAATCGTCATACCTTCTTCCCGATTGAGCCGGTCAAACAGTTGCATAATTTCGTGGCTGGTTTGTGTATCCAGGTTGCCGGTGGGTTCATCGGCCAGAATGAGCTGTGGCTGGTTGACCAGTGCCCGGCTGATGGCAACCCGCTGTTGCTGTCCACCTGAGAGTTGATTAGGATGATGCATGACAAAATTTCCAAGACCTGTCTGTTGCAGAAGCGACATTGCCCGGCGCCGGCTTTCAGCCCGGCTGATGCCGGCATACAGTAATGGGGCGGCCACGTTGTCCAGGGCGGTCATGCGTCTAAGCAGATTGAACCCCTGGAAAACGAAGCCAATCTGCCGGTTACGTACACTGGCCAGCTGATCACTGGAGAGAGTTGCCACATCATGTCCAGCCAGCCAGTAGTGGCCACTGGTGGGAGTATCCAGACAACCCAGTATATTCATGAGAGTGGACTTGCCGGAGCCCGAGTGTCCCATGATTGCAACAAACTCTCCGTGCCGGATGCTGAAGTTGAGATCGAACAATACCTGCAAAGTAATGGAAGATCCGGCATGACTGCCCAGATGATATGTCTTGCAGAGATTTTCCACTTGTATCAGTGATTCGGCGGACTCGTTTCGAGAGCTGTCAGGCATTATCATCAGAACATCCTGAATCTGAACGTGCTGGCAGTCGATCTATCCTGTTTTTCACCGGAAATTTCTTCGACGATCAGTATTTCATCGGCTTTCAGTTCTCCTGCGAGAATTTCAGTGAAACGGCCATCGGTAATTCCCGGCGTTATGCTGACAGGGGCAGGCAGATTGCCTTTCATCCGATAGACCAGCCGCTGGCCGGGCGGTATTCTGACAGCTGTCATGGAGTCCTCCTGATCAGGTTTGTAACGCAGTGCGGCATTAGGTATCCGGAGTACATCCGTTCTTTCGCTGACGATAAAACGCACATTGGCTGTCATCCCGGGCAACAGGGTGCCATCCTCGTTGACAACAGTCGCGATGACATTATAAGTCACCACATTTTCCTGAATGATGGGATTCAGGCGTATCTGTCTGACGATAGCGGAGAATTCACGATCCTGGAACGCATCTACTGTAAAAATGATGGTCTGTTCGATATGAATCTGGCCAATATCTGCTTCCGCCACGCTGATATTGATCTGCATCTGTTTCAGATCACGTGCGATCTGAAACAGGGTGGGAGTCTGAAAATTGGCAGCAACGGTCTGTCCAATATTAACGGTGCGGTCAACGATCACACCCGAAATCGGTGAGCGGATGATACTGTAATCCAGATTAGCACGATCGCGCTCAATCTGAGCCTGACTGACGGCAACTTGTGCCCGGGCTGTGTCGAGCAATTGTTCGCTTTCGTCCAGAGCTTCTTGGGAGATGAAGCCTTTTTTAACCAGGTTGCGACTGCGATGGGCTTTATTGATAGCGACGGATAATGCAGTTTGAGCACTTTTCAGGTTGGCTTCAGATTGCCGCAATTGTGCATTAAGCAGAGCAGGATCGAGTTTTGCCAATATCTGGCCGATTTCCACCTGGTCGTTAAAATCTGCAAACAGCTGGATCACTTTGCCGGAAATTTGTGTGCCGACTTCGACCAGTTCCAGCGGGTTAAGCGTGCCGTTGGCAGAAATTGTTCGCACGATATCTCCCCGGTCAATGGTATGGGTTTTATACCGCACCTTGCCGGAATCACTACGGTACGAAAAATATCCGTAAATGACGATAGATAGCAGGATTATCAGCAAAAGAATATTTTTTCCGCGAAAGCTGAACATAAGGAAACGATATTTTATTGAAGGGAGAATATTACCGGACGCATGATTTCTTCCGCGAAGAGCGGGAAATCATTGAGAAATTTCTATTTGTTTTGTTCTTCTGCAGCAACAACTTCTTTTATTTGTCGCAGGCGAGCCTCCACACTCGACAGCTGATAAAAATTTTCATGTTTATGTCGCAATGCGATCTGGAGCTGCTCTATAGCAGCCCGCAATTTTCCTTCACGAATCAGAGCCTCGGCTTCCGCCTGATGCTGTAGCAGAGAATTTCCCAGGATGGCATGACATTGTGCTTCCAGCCGGTACAGCCTGATATCATCATGAATGAACTGAGCCTGGCTGTTGATATAGTTCAGTGCGATCTGAGCATCTTTGTATTTCAGCAGTGCATCCGCGTAATCATAAACGAGAGCACGGTAGTGAGGGAAGGACTGTAAGGCAGTCTCGTACAGTTTAAATGCATCATCGGTTTTTCCGACAGAAAGCTTGATGCGTGCCGCCAGGGTTTCAATCATTGCTCCCGATTGAAGATAATCGCCTGCTATTCGAATAGATCTTCCCAGACGATGATCTTTGAGTGACCGGGCAGAAGGATCCGATTCGATGGCGCGATAGAGGGCATTCAATTCCTCATCCGCCTGTTCAAATTGTTTGGCACGCAGTAGCGCGTGAGCGAGGCCGAAGCGCTCGGCAATTTCGTTGATGTAGCGTTTGTCCTGCAGGCGAGCCCGGAATTCACTGATTTTCGAGACGGGATTTCCTTGGGAGGCGCGGATTTTGGCGCGTACCAGATGGAATTCCAGGCTGTCCGGTACCTGCCGATAACCCAGTTCCCGTGTGCGATTTTGAATGTCGGCGATGCGTTCGTGAGTGATCGGGTGAGTCCGGAGATAAGATGGAGCCCCGTTTTCATAATATCGGCTCGCGGATTGCATACGCTCGAAAAAGGATGACATTCCATGCGGATCAAATCCCGCCTTGACCAGCATACTGAAACCGACCCGATCAGCTTCTTTCTCATGCTTGCGGGTAAAATTCAACTGAGATTGAATAGCGCTGGCCTGGGCTGTCGCCATCACTGCCTGGCCGGCATGGGGATTGGAGCGGGAGGCGAGAATCGCAATCGCAAGTGCTGCAATCGAACTAAGCATGCCGACATACTGATTCCCCGAAATCATGCGAGCCAAGTGCTTTTGTGTGACATGGGCGATTTCATGTGCCATCACTCCTGCCAGTTCCGATTCGTTTTGTGCAGCACTGATCAGGCCACTGTGAAACCCTATGAACCCGCCCGGCAGTGCAAATGCGTTGATCGAAGAATCATTAATGGCAAAAAACTCGAACGAATGATCCGGGCTTAATCTACCGGCCGCAGAAATCAACCGGTTGCCCAGCCTGCCAAGATAATCCGCTATTTCCGGATCGTTCAGATAACTGGAATCAGCGCGAATCTGACGCATGATCTGCAAGCCGATCTGCCGTTCCTGACGAGGTGTGATCGTCGCCTGCGATACATCACCCAGATCAGGCAGCTCCTGCCCGAATATCTGGGCAGGAAACAACAGGGGCAGAATGAGGATGAAGTAACGGAATTTCATACTGATTTTGATGATCGCTGATGGACCGAGTTCCACCATGCCGCAATTGCTCATCCGTTTCAGCGGTTAGGTATCCCGGAGCAGGTACCGCATGGTAACACAGCCGTCGTCTGCAGAACTGCGCGCCAGCTGCGAGGCGGGCAGGTACCGGTCCCTGGCAGGAATTCTGTTATTTCAAAAATCCGGAAGTGATCGGGAAGCGCCATGACCTGCCAAAATCGCGTTGCGTGATCCGAATGCCGGGAGCTGCCTGCCGGCGTTTATATTCACAGGAATGGAGCAGGTTTAATACATGTCGGGCAGTTTCCGGAGAAGGGTGCATGCCGGCTATTTTTTCTGATGGCAGGTCCTTTTCCACGTAAGCTGTGATGATCGCATCCAGTTCATCATACGGTGGCAGACTGTCCTGGTCAGTCTGATTGGGCCGCAATTCGGCTGAAGGGGGGCGTTGCAGGATACGTTCAGGAATGATTGGCGTGATCCGGTTGCGATAGTGACAAAGCTGATAAACCAGGGTTTTGCTGACATCCTTGAGTATCGCGAACCCCCCCGCCATATCGCCGTACAGAGTACTGTAGCCGACGGCTGTCTCGGATTTGTTGCCTGTTGCCAAGACCAGCAGGCCAGACTGATTAGCAAGCGCCATCAGCAATGTTCCACGGATGCGTGCTTGCAGGTTTTCTTCAGTGGTCTGAGGGCCTGCAACAGGGAATGCTTTCAATCCGGCTTTGAGTGTCTGCAGAAAATGATCGAAGAGTGCGGTGATAGGTATTTCTATATGATGAATGCCCAGATTTTCTGCCATGGTTTGTGCATCCTGAATACTGATGTCAGCTGTATAGGGAGAGGACATCATGACGGTTCTGACCCGTTCGGTACCCAGTGCATCGACTGCAAGGGCCAGCACCAGTGCTGAATCAGCTCCCCCCGACAGGCCGATTAGTACACCGGGAAGGTTGTTTTTGATGATGAAATCACGCAAGCCCAGTCGGAGTGCTGAATAGACGCCCTCTACCCGGTCCGGCAGCGCGACACACTGACCGGGGACCGGCCGGCTATCCTGGATTTCAATCAGCCCCAGTGTTTCCTCAAAAGCGGCCAGTTGATGAGTGAGCGTGCCGTCATGATCCATGGCGAATGAAGCACCGTCAAATACCAGTTCATCCTGTCCCCCGGTCAGGTTGATATACACCGCTGACAAACCGGTTTGTGCAATACTTTCGCGCAAGGTTCGATAGCGGGCAGCTTGTCCATCGATACAGTAAGGGGAAGCATCCAGTACCAGTAATGCCTGTGCACCTCGCGAACGTAATGATTGCAGGTGAGCCGGATACTGGCAATCAGTATAAGTCATCAACCCGAAGATGATGTTCTCGTGTTCAAAAATACAAGGCTGCCTGCCAGCTGAAAAATAACGGTATTCATCGGATAATCGATCCGCGAGCAGATGGTTTTTGCAGCAGGTGGTGAATATACGACCGCCTTGAACAATAGAAATGGCATTGAACAGCTGGCCGTTTACGGGGTAGGGATGTCCGACTGCCAGCGTTACGTCGTGAACCTGGGCTGCAAGATCAGTCAGCGCACGTTGGCAGGCCGACAGGAAATCTTCACGCAACAGCCAGTCTTCCGGCGAATAACCACATAGTGCCATTTCGGGGGTGATCACGAGACTGGCACCCGCTTCCCTGGCGTGCCGGCAGGCGTCCAGAATTTTTAGTGCATTGCCGTTCAGATCTCCTACTGTGCAGTTGATTTGTGCAAGTGCGATTTTCATCATGAACGGATGTTGTGGATGTGGCTGCTGTCCGGTTGCATCCGTCAGAAGGGCAGCGTTACATCCGGTCTGGCGTGCAGAATGACTCGTCGGAAATCCTGCTGGATGCGTTCCAGCGCAGTCTGATTATCAGCCTCGAAACGCAATACGGCAACCGGGGTGGTATTGGAAGCACGAATCAGGCCGAATCCATCCTTATATTCCACCCGCAGACCGTCGATGGTAATGACCTGATCTGCGTCCGGAAAATGCGCTTCCCGCTGAAGCTGTGCAATCAGGGCGTGGTTTTCTCCTTCCTTAAGTCTGATCTGCAGTTCCGGTGTATTAATCGTATCGGGCAGGGCATGCAGTGCCGTGCCCAGATCAGCTTGCCTGCTGAGCAGTTCCAGCAGCCGTGCGCCGGCATAAAGACCATCGTCGAAACCGTACCAGCGTTCCTTGAAGAAAATATGCCCACTCATTTCCCCGGCCAGGAGTGCGTCGGATTCTTTCAGCTTGTTCTTGATGAAGGAATGTCCGGTTTTCCACATGACCGGTTTTCCGCCATGTTGTTCGATCCATGGGGCCAGGGCGCGTGTGCATTTGACATCAAAGATGATGGGACTGCCCGGATTTCTGGATAAAACATCTGCAGCAAACAGCATAAGCTGGCGATCCGGAAAAATAATGCTGCCGTCTTTGGTCACAACTCCCAGTCGGTCGCCATCCCCGTCAAAGGCAAAACCGATTTCAGCATCAGTCGTTGCGAGTGCTCTGATGACATCCTGCAGATTTTCCGGTACTGAAGGGTCCGGGTGATGATTGGGAAAGGAGCCGTCAACTTCACAGAATAATTCGATTACTTCACATCCAAGCCTCCGATAGAGTTCCGGAGCGAAGGCGCCGGTTACGCCATTGCCACTGTCCACGACGATCTTGACCGGGCGGGCGAGCCGGATGTCACCGGTGATTCGTTCCAGATAGCGCTGGGTGATGTCCTGTTGCCGGTAACCGCCCTGGCCGTGCAGAAAATTGTTCTGTTCGATACGTCGGCGCAATGCCTGAATCGATTCGGCGGCCAGAGTATCCCCTCCCAGTACGATCTTGAACCCGTTGTACTCAGGGGGGTTGTGGCTGCCCGTGACCATTACTCCCGAATAGTCACATAATTCGTGTGCCGCATAATAAAGCATGGGCGTGGCGACCATGCCGACATCGACGACCTCGGTCCCGCTTTTCCGGATACCATCCGCCAGCGCTTCTACCAGTTTCGGCCCGGATAAGCGGCCGTCCCGGCCGACTGCAATCGCGGCAAGGTTGCGTTCACGTGCTTCGGAACCGATGGCATGACCAATATGCTCCACGGCATCGGGAGTCAGAGCGGTTTCAACGATGCCACGTATATCATAAGCTTTGAAAATTTCGTGCGGAATAGTGCTCATACAATAAGGACTCCCTGGCCCGGATAAATGAGGTGATGTCAGGCAATGTCCGTATCATCAGTGATGATCCGAGACCGGCCCGCCTTTCAGGATATAGCGTGTGCTGCAGTAAGGACACATGGCTTCGCCGGTTGCCTCGATCGGGAGAAAGACACGCGGATGCCAGCTTTTCGTATCCATCAGCGGATTGGGACAATGCAACGGTAAATCGTCCGTATTGATTTCGATTACACGTGAATAGGTACTGGAAGGAGGATTGCTCATTAGAATTCCGTTGGTTCAACAATTAAACATAATGCAGCCAGTCGGCATGTTTGTTTGACCTGCCATTGACGCAGTCAAAAAACAGGGTTTGCAGCTGTTCAGTGATAGGGCCGCGTTTTCCATTACCGATAGCACGACAGTCCAGTTCCCGGATCGGGGTGATTTCTGCCGCGGTTCCAGTAAAGAAAGCCTCATCCGCGCAATAAACTTCATCGCGGGTAATTCGTTTCTGGATGATTTCAAGGCCGATTTCCTGTGCCAGCTGGATGACTGATGCCCGTGTGATACCTTCCAGGCAGGCTGTCAAATCGGGGGTGTAAAGCTTACCATGCTTGATAATAAAAATATTTTCCCCCGATCCTTCTGCGACATAGCCGTCCACATCGAGCAACAGCGCCTCATGGTAACCATCCTGCACGACTTCCTGGTGGGCCAGGATCGAATTGGTATAAGTGGCCACCGACTTGGCGCGACACATATTGATATTGACGTGGTGACGGGTGAACGATGAAGTCTTGACGCGGATACCGTTCTCCAGTCCGTCGGCACCCAGGTAGGTTCCCCATGACCAGGCGGCGATTGCAACGTGGACGGAGAGAGTTTTGGCGGATAATCCCATGGCTTCTGGGCCATAAAAAACAATCGGGCGGATATAGCCGGAGGCGAGCCCGTTCTGTTTGACGACATCTCGCTGCGCCTGCATCAGGGTTGCCTGGTCAAAGGGAATTTTCATCCGGAAAACGTGTGCCGAATTGAACAGACGTTCCGTATGTTCAGGCAGACGAAAGATAGCAGGGCCGTCAGATGTTTCGTAGGCACGCAATCCTTCGAAGACACCCATGCCATAATGCAGGGTATGAGTGAGCACATGTGTCGTGGCGTTTCGCCACGGAACCAGCTCCCCGTCGTACCAGATAACCCCATCACGGTCTGCCATTGACATGCTGAAACTCTCCTGTATTAGATCAGTAAATCGAACGACGGGAAGTGCACGCCAGCTGAGTTGCTGATGTCATGGAGGATGGAAGCGCTGTATTGCATGGCACCTGCTTCTTCTGCGCAACCGGACCCGGTACACAGCTATTGCGTATTGCGATCTTTTCATCCTGCCGGCCGGAATATCCGGCACTTCCCTGAAAACTCTGCTGTATTCTAGCGTATTTTTGCCAGTGGTAATGTCAGGACATGTCAATGGATTCGAAAGCGCGACAAAAAATGTGATAATCCCGAAAGGCTGTTTTCCTACTCAATAATTTCTGAGCAATTATCCTCATTCATGCAATCACTTTATTTCGACGCGCTGATCATCGGCAGCGGCCTGGCCGGCCTGACGCTTGCCCTGAATCTGGCGGAAACCCGAAAGGTTGTGCTGGTTACCAAACAAACGCTGCATGACAGTTCCAGTGCCTGGGCGCAAGGGGGGATTGCTGCCGTACTTTCAATTGAGGATTCACCCGAAGCGCATATCCGGGATACCCTGATCGCCGGTGCAGGGTTGTGTAATGAGGCCATGACACGGCATATCGTAGAGAACGGTCCGCATGCAGTCAGGTGGCTGATTTCCAGGGGAGTGGATTTTACCCGCGATGATCATAACGAGACCGGCTATCATCTGACCCGGGAGGGTGGTCACAGTGTGCGTCGGATCATTCATTCCGATGATGCCACCGGTAAAGTGGTACAGCTTACGCTGGCCAGCCAGGCTTCCCGACATCCGAATATTGTAATACTGGAACATCATATTGCGGTCGATCTCATTACTCGTGAAAAGCTGTCCCATGCGCAGGGAGAAGAAGAGCATGATCGATGCTATGGCGCTTATGTACTCGATATTCATGCGGGTAGAGTCCGTACGATTGCAGCGCGTAACACCATTCTGGCCACGGGTGGTGCCGGCAAAGTCTATCTTTATACAACTAATCCTGATGTATCTACCGGGGATGGTATTGCGATGGGGTGGCGTGCGGGATGTCGTGTCGCCAATATGGAGTTCGTTCAGTTCCATCCCACCTGTCTGTATCACCCTCACGCGAAATCCTTTCTGATCAGTGAAGCGGTGAGAGGAGAGGGAGGAGTGCTGAAACTGCCTGACGGTGAGCGTTTCATGCCCTCGCACGATGTGCGCGCCGAACTTGCACCACGTGATATCGTGGCGCGTGCGATCGATTTTGAAATGAAAAAACGCGGACTGGATTGCGTGTTTCTGGATATTTCTCATCAGCCGGCCGGTTTTCTCGTGCAGCACTTTCCTACCATTTACAGGCGTTGCCTGGAACTGGGTATCGACATCACAAGCGAACCTATTCCTGTCGTGCCGGCGGCGCATTATACCTGTGGCGGAATCATGACTGATCAGCGCGGGAGGACGGATATCGACAATCTGTATGCTATTGGTGAGACTGCACATACTGGCTTGCATGGTGCTAACCGTCTGGCCAGTAATTCCCTGCTGGAATGTCTGGTCACCGGCCTGTCAGCAGTCGAAGATATTCTGAACCGATCTCCGGCGCCTGATCTGCCCTTGCCGGACTGGGACGAAAGTCGTGTGACAGATGCGGATGAAGAGATCGTCATTTCCCACAACTGGGATGAATTACGTCGCTTCATGTGGAGTTATGTGGGAATCGTGCGTACTAACAAGCGCCTGCAGCGAGCGCAGCATCGCATTGGATTGTTGAGTGAGGAAATTGATGAGTATTATTCCAATTTCCGGGTAACCAGCGATTTGCTCGAACTGCGTAATCTGGTATGTACTTCCAGCCTGATCATCCGGAGCGCGATGTTGCGGCGGGAAAGTCGCGGATTGCACTACAGCCGGGATTATCCCGAAACTCTGCCACAGGCAAATGATACGATTCTGAGACAAGAATAATGAAAC
>JBIQJX010000042.1:0-1539 GCA_044507105.1 Nitrosomonas sp. | reverse complement strand
TCCCGAAACTCTGCCACAGGCAAATGATACGATTCTGAGACAAGAATAATGAAACACAGGAAATGGCGGCTTTTCGTGGGTCAAGGCTGTTGTGCACCCGATTACACCGCACTGGGTGCGCTGTCAGACTATGCTGTCTCCTGTTGCAGGAAATGACGCTGCGCTTCGTCGCGTTTTGCCAGGAGAGGTGCTCTCAGGTGTGTCCGGCCGCGGTTTTCAGGATGATTGACTTGATCAGATCGGGCACACTATATTGCGGGAATGGAAACGGAACTGAAGTCACTGGAGGACAAAATCGATCAGCTGATCAGGCTGTATCAGTGTCCTTCAGGAAAATGCCCGCCTGAGTCATCTGCTCAAAGATGCAGAGACGGCAAACCGGCAACTCACTGAACGGATGCATATGGCTGCTGAGCGTCTTCAGGCGTTATTGAATAATCTGTCCGGAAATTGAAATGAATACAGAAACAATCCTGAATGTAACCGTGATGGGAAGAGAATTCCGTATCCACTGTCCTGAACAGGAACGTGAGAGTTTGCTGCTTGCGGTTTCCTGCCTCAATAAAAAAATGCAGGAAGTAAAGGAGGCGGGGAAAATTGTAGGAACGGAACGGATTGCAATCGCTGCCGCGCTTAATATTACTCATGAATTACTCAGTATCCGCGTAAATCAGGGTTTTGACATAGAGGAATTTAAGCGTAGAATCGGACTACTTGAGTCCAAATTGGATGATGCCCTTTCAGGACAGGATGACCAGAGCAGTAAAATGGAATGATTCCTGTCATGCCGGGGTGATGGCAACAAGTTTATCCCTGCGGTGTTGGTTAAGGTCTGTATTCTTTGAACCAATTTTTTGTATTTGGTTGCCAGCCGACGGCCGCTGTTGTGCACGTCCTGTTTACAGGATGCGCCTGATGCGGTCGGCCGGCGACCACTCTTGAACCTGTGGTTCAAGACAGCAGCCTGACGGCACGCGCGGGGACCTTATATCTTTAATTCTTTTGGTTTTCTCCTGAATTTTACCTGACAAGGATGCGTTACTGGCTGATGAAGTCCGAGCCATCGGAAATGAGTATCGATGGTCTTGCCGCCCAGCCAGGGCAAACAGTCGCATGGGATGGGGTGCGTAACTATCAGGCACGTAATTTCATGCGTCATCAGATGCAGATCGGGGATCTGGCATTTTTTTACCATTCAAGCTGTCCTCAGCCGGGAATTGCGGGTATCGTTGAAATTTCCCACTTGGCCTATCCTGATGAGACACAATTCGATCCTGCCAGTAAATATTACGATCCGAAATCCACCCGGGAAAATCCGCGCTGGTTCAACGTCGAAGTCAGATTTCTCAAAAAGACCCGGTTGCTTTCTCTAAAAGAGTTGCGAAGTTATCCCGAACTTGCCGGCATGCGCATTTTGCAAAAAGGCAACCGGTTGTCCATTACTCCTGTTGATCCATCAGAATGGGTCTTCATTGAAGAAAAACTGTAAGAGTCTGTTTACGATTTTTTTCCCATCGCTGATAATACGCAGATGAAGAG
>JBIQJX010000041.1:0-20162 GCA_044507105.1 Nitrosomonas sp. | reverse complement strand
TCTAAGTCAGTTTATTCCTACATGATGACAAATCAGTGTTGACAGCTATCTACGCTCTCGCGTTTGTGCTGGGAGTCGTCTGGTTACAGCAACAGCCGGCTTTACCAGAATTGTACTGGTCAGCAGGGATAGTGCCGGTTGCGTTGTTTGCATTGTATCTTTGGCAGACTCAGTCCGGATTATTCGTATGGGCGGGAAAACTGCTCATGTTGGGTATGATCGCGGGAGCCGGATTCTTCTGGGCGGCATTTTTGATTCATGGCAAATTACTGGATACCTTACCTCAAAGCTGGGAAGGACAGGATATTACTGTTATCGGTGTGGTAACGGAAATGCCCCGGGTGAATCCGTATAGTATACGGTTCCGGTTTAATGTGGAGCAAATCCTTACACAGGAGGCGGTCGTGCCTGCTCATATTCTGCTTTCCTGGTATCGGGACAGAAAACAGGAAGCTGCAGCATTGCCAGAAGTGAGAACGGGGGAACGCTGGCAGCTGATGGTGCGTCTGAAACGCCCGCATGGTAACGTGAATCCTCATGTGCCCGATTACGAGGCCAGATTACTTGAGCGTGATGTGCGTGCGGTGGGATATGTACGAGCTGCTCAGGGTAATCAACGGCTTGATACCGGGAATAATAATCTGCAATATTTTTTCGAGCGTAAACGGGAATCTATCCGGGCACAATTTCAGCATTATTTGTCTTTATCCGATTTTCCCTATGCAGGGGTATTGATCGCACTTACGGTAGGTGATCAGAACGCAATTCCTTCAGAACAATGGGAAATGTTCAACCGTACCGGCACCAGTCACCTCATGGTAATTTCCGGGTCCCACATTACGCTGGTGGCCGGTATGGTATTTGTGCTGGTTTACTGGATGTGGCGCCGTGGCAGTCTGACACTGTGGCTGCCTGCACGTAAAATTGCGATGACAGTTGGACTTGCCTTTGCATTCAGCTATTCGTTGCTGGCGGGTTTTGCGGTGCCCGTAAGACGCGCATTGCTCATGATGGTAATTATCGTCATAGCATTCTGGAACAATCGGCGCCACCCCATGCTGTCAGTGCTGGGATGGGTATTGCTGGTGGTAGTGATACTGGATCCATGGGCAGTGATTACGCCAGGCTTTTGGCTGTCATTTGCAGCAGTGGCTTTAATTTGCCTGACCGTATCCGGGCGGATCGGCCGGGGAAATAGCATAATCGGCTGGATGCAGATACAGTGGGCAATCACGCTGGGTTTATTCCCGCTGCTGTTGATCCTGTTTCAGCAGATTTCGCTGATATCACCCATTGCCAATGCGGTGGCGATCCCGGTAGTAACCTTTGTGATCGTACCGCTTGCATTGTTAGCCACTATACCGGGGCTGGAATTTCTGCTCCTGATTGCACATATTTTCCTGCATGCCATGATGGTGGTTCTGCAATGGCTGGCAGAGCTTCCTCTGGCAGTATGGCAGCAGCATACCCCGCCTTTCTGGACCGTTATTACAGCGATCGTCGGGGTGATATGGCTCTTGCTGCCGGGCGGTCCCGGGATAGGCATTTCTGCAGGTTTCCCTGCGCGTTGGCTGGGCATCCTGGCGGGGCTGCCACTGTTTCTGGCTTCTCCGGACAAGCCAGCTGAAGGAGAGCTGTGGCTAACCGTATTGGATGTAGGGCAAGGTCTGGCAGTGGTGATGCGTACTCGTAACCGTACCATACTGTATGATACCGGGCCGAGCTATGGTACAGGCGACAGTGGAAAATATGTAATCACACCCTTTCTGCGGGGTGAAGGAGTGCGGGTGCTTGATATGATGATTGTTTCTCATGCTGATTCAGATCACAGCGGTGGAGCATTATCCGTGTTGGAGACGATCCCGGCCAGAAGGTTATTGGCATCGATAGCAGATGATCATCCGATTCGGCAAGCTGTTGCTGACAATCGACATTGCCATGCCGGGGAGGTCTGGTGGTGGGATGGTGTACATTTTGAAATACTGCACCCCATGCAACCAAAGTCTGGGGATCCGAAACGTACTGCCAATGAATCGAGTTGCGTCCTGAAAGTAACGACCAGTCACGGCAGTATTTTATTACCCGCGGATATCGGTGTGTCGACCGAGATAGAATTATTGCTCCGTGCTCGTGATTCGCTTCCTTCTACTGTGCTGGTAGTGCCGCATCACGGCAGTAAATCTTCTTCTTCGAAAGCGTTTGTGCATCAGGTCGATCCGACCTGGGCGATTTTTACGGTGGGTTACCGCAACCGTTTTGGACACCCACGGAAAGAGGTGGTAAACCGGTATCTTGAGCAAGGTAGCCTGCTAAAGCGTAGTGATTATGACGGTGCAATATTGTTGCGTTTTGCTCAGGGCGGGGTAACAGTCGATACCTGGCGCAGACTCAACCGTCGCTTCTGGCACGATGAATGGTCTGCAGCAGGCAGAATAGACTGATTACTTATATCTGATTGGAGGTGGGCTGGTTCATTGCTGTATTCGCAGTATCACTATCAGTTTGCAAGCCCTATGAATTTATGGCATAAAACGGACCGTAAAACGTGCCTGCCCCGATTTGTAGGAATTTTTCCTACAAATAAACTGGCCATATTCCTACTGACGATATGGTAATAGCCTACTTTACGCTATTTGCTTGCCGGTTAAAAATGTATCTATCGTTTCAGGCAGTTCGGCCTGGTTGAATTGTACATAATCAGAGGGAGCATCAGAAATGGAAACGAGTCAGATTCTTGACGGAATCAGAGAAGTAAATCTGGGTTATTTGCTGCTGGCTCAACAGATGCTGCGCCAGGACAGGATTGCAGCAATGTATCGTTTGGGCATTGATGAAGATGTGGCAGATATTCTTATCAGACTGACGACCAGTCAGCTGCTCAAAATGGCTGGTTCTAATATGTTGTTGTGCCGGTTCCGCTTTGATGATGGTTTGATCGCAGAAATACTTACCAGTCATAAACAGGATCGTGCACTGACACAATCGCATGCTGCGATACTGATGGCAGGTTTGCCTGCGGAAAAAATTTCCTGAATCCAGTTTAAAGGAGAAAGTAATCATGCGAGTGAAAAGTATTTTGTCCGAGGGAAGACAAATTCAGCTTGCCACCGAACTGGTCAGACTTGGTGCCAGATTACAGGTGCTTGAAGCATCGACTACACTCAGTCGTGAACGACTCGTAAAATTGTATAAGGAAGTCAGAGGTGTTTCCCCTCCCAAAGGAATGCTTCCCTATTCAGAAGACTGGTTCATGGGATGGCAACCTAACATGCATTCCTCATTATTCATCAATATCTATAACTATCTCGTCCAGTATGCGAATGTTCGAGGCATTGATGCTACTATCAAGAGTTATCAATTGTATTTGGAACATATCGGGGTCAATCATTTGCAACGGATACTGAGCTTTACACGTGCATGGACACTGGTGCGCTTCGTCGAGAGCAAAGTGCTATCTATTACATCCTGTGTCAAATGTAACGGCAATTTTCTGGTGCACAGTCTGGATATTCAGTCCAACCATGTATGCGGACTTTGTCATGTGCCGTCGCGTGCCGGTAAAACCAAACAGGTGGCACAGGCGGCCCAGACAAAGCAACAATGTGCGGTCGGTTGACACGATATTTTCCGCATTATTTATTTCGAGCTTTTAACCTATTCTCTCGGGAACCACAGTCAGGTAACAGATAGGCGCATTCACCTGTGATTCCCCGGGGAATCTGCCATTGAATACCCGCTTTCCCGCTTCCGCGGACCAGGATTCAGATACTTCATTATTCGAGAAGGGAAATCCATAGTGTTTCCAGGAACATTTCCTGTTCTTGCGCGCTGGTGAATTTCTGGCGTTGAGTAACAAAATCCAGGATAATTGGAGCATTTGTTTACCCGGATAAAAGAATCGTTCTCGAAGATTCCTGCCTGATAATATTGCCACTCCTGAAAATATTCTAATAATTGAATCTGCTCAAAGCGCTTGCCACTGTTAGCAGCATGACACTGGTTTCACGTATCCTCGGGTTTGTACGAGACCTAATCATTGCGAGGATATTCGGCGCAGGGATGGCAACCGACGCTTTTTTCGTGGCTTTCCGTATTCCTAATTTATTGCGACGTTTGTTTGCGGAAGGTGCTTTCTCGCAGGCATTCGTCCCGGTTCTGGCGGAGTATAAAAATAATCGTCCGGATGAGCAGGTACGTGAATTCATCGACCATGTGGCAACGCTGCTGGGTATGGCGTTATTTATCGTTACCCTGATCGGTGTCATCGCATCTCCACTGGTTATTTATATCAGTGCTCCGGGTTTTGCCGCCGAGCCTGATAAATTTGCACTCACTATTGAGCTGCTCCGAATCACCTTTCCCTATATTCTGTTTATCTCGCTGGTAGCGTTGGCCGGTGGAATATTGAATACCTATAGTTATTTTTCCGTACCAGCCCTTACGCCAGTGCTACTGAATCTTTCCTTTATCGGTTGTGCATTATGGCTCGCGCCACTGGTGAATCCGCCTGTATTGGCATTGGCCTGGGCTGTATTCATCGGCGGTATCCTGCAACTGGCGTTTCAGATACCTTTTCTGGTGCGTTTGAAAAAAATGCCGCGACTGCGTTTCGGCTTTCGTGACAGTGGTGCATGGCGTGTACTGAAACTCATGGGGCCTGCAGTATTCGGGGTATCCATCGGGCAGATCAGTCTGTTGATCAATACTATTTTTGCATCTCTGCTGGTGACCGGTAGTGTTTCATGGCTGTACTACGCAGATCGGTTGATGGAATTCCCGGCAGGGTTGCTGGGCGTGGCATTGGGCACTGTCATTCTGCCTTCACTTTCACGTCACTATGCACAGAATAGTACGGAAGAGTTCTCGCGCCTGTTGGACTGGGGGTTGAGGCTGACTTTTCTGCTGACACTGCCCGCTGCTGTGGCATTGGCAGTGCTGGCGACTCCCCTGATTACGACGTTGTTCTACTATGGTGCCTTTACCGTGGAAGATGTATGGATGACACGGGAGGCATTGATTGCCTATAGTGTGGGATTGCTTGGACTGATACTAGTAAAAGTGCTGGCGCCGGGTTTTTATGCCCGGCAGAATATCAGAACGCCAGTCAAGATTGCAGTGTTGACACTTATTGCGACGCAGTTCATGAATCTTGTGTTTATCATTCCGCTGCAGCATGCCGGGCTTGCGCTGGCCATTGGCCTGGGCGCGTGTCTTAATGCAGGAGTGCTTTACTCAAAACTGCGTGCTTATAGTATTTATCAGCCCTTGCCAGGCTGGGGAAGCTTTATGCTCAAGATCCTGATTGCATTGATCGTAATGGGGGGTAGTGTATGGTTTGCAGCCGGGAGCAATGCTGAATGGCTTGCCGCGACCGCGACAGAGCGTGCAACAAAACTCGGGCTGGTGGTATTGCTGGGTGGAGTCAGCTATTTTGTCTGCTTGTGGCTGCTGGGATTTCGTTTGCGTGATTTTACCCGGCAAGGTGCCAGCTGAATCTCTGTAGTAAAATCCCAATTATGGTTGAAAAATTACTGAATGATAGTTTGCGGATATATTGAAAAATGAAACGTGAAATACTCAAATTGCCCGGGGATGGCAAAAAATTGCTGTTGCATTCCTGCTGTGCCCCTTGTTCGGGTGAAGTGATGGAAGCAATCATCGCTTCAGGGATCAGATTTTCTGTCTTTTTCTATAATCCAAATATTCATCCTAAAAAAGAATATGATTTGCGAAAAGATGAGAATATTCGTTTCGCGAAAAAAAATGATATTCCATTCATCGATGCTGATTATGACCGGGATAACTGGTTCGAGCGGGCAAAGGGAATGGAAATGGAGCCGGAGCGGGGCATTCGCTGCACCATGTGTTTTGACATGCGGTTCGAGCGTACGGCTTTGTATGCTCATGAAAATGGATACGATGTCATTTCCAGTTCACTGGGCATTTCCCGCTGGAAAAACATGGATCAGATCAATGATTGCGGTATCAGAGCTGCAGCGCATTATCCAGGACTTACCTACTGGATATATAACTGGCGTAAAAAGGGAGGTTCCGCACGTATGCTGGAAATCAGCAAACAGGAAAAATTCTATATGCAGGAATATTGCGGCTGTGCTTATTCATTGAGAGATACCAATAAATGGCGAACGGAAAATGGCCGAGAACGGATCCGGATAGGCGAGAAGTATTACGGTGATACAGTAGAGTAAGGTACAGACAGATATATCCCGTGTCATGAGGGTTCATCGGGTTCGGGGTCTTCGGTTCTGACAGGTTCGGTCTGTTCCAGGATGCTTTGATTCCCTCTATTCCCTGGAACTCGCGGAGTGGGGCAGACCACATCAGCATTTTGCGCCCGATGACGCAGGGCATGATCCATCAGCACGAGTGCCAGCATGGCTTCCACGATAGGAGTGGCTCGGATGCCCACGCAGGGGTCATGTCTGCCATGTGTTTCGACGATGACAGGGTTCCCCGTTTTATCGATGGATCGCCGCTCCAGGCGGATGCTGGAGGTAGGTTTGATCGCCACATTGGCAACGATCGGCTGCCCGGTGGAAATTCCTCCCAGAATTCCGCCAGCATTATTGCTCAGGAAACCGTCAGGCGTGATTTCATCTGAATGTTCTGTTCCTTTTTGAGTGACACTGGCAAATCCCGCACCGATTTCGACGCCCTTGACAGCATTGATACTCATCATGGCGTAGGCGATTTCGGCATCCATCCGATCGTAAACCGGTTCACCCCATCCGACAGGTACGCCTTCCGCAATGACGGTAATTTTGGCACCTGCTGAATCTCCTGATTTGCGCAAACTGTCCATGTAGGTTTCAAGCTCCGGAACATACTTGCTGTCTGCGGCGAAGAAGGGATTCTGATTGACCGCATCCCAGTGCTTGAAAGGAATGACGATAGGGCCAAGCTGCGCCATATATCCCCGGATAAGGATACCGTGTTGTTCATGCAACCATTTTCTGGCGATTGCTCCAGCAGCGACCCTGACTGCTGTTTCACGCGCGGAAGCCCTGCCACCTCCGCGGTAATCACGAATCCCGTATTTCTGCCAATAAGTATAATCCGCATGGCCAGGGCGGAATACATCCATGATTTTGCTGTAATCTTTGCTGCGCTGGTCCTCATTGCGAATCAGCAGGGCGATCGGGGTGCCGGTCGTAGTGCCTTCAAATACGCCCGACAGGATTTCCACCCGATCTGTTTCGCGTCGTTGTGTGACATGTCGGGATGTGCCGGGCTTACGCCGATCCAGCTCCTGTTGAATGTCTTCGGCGGACAGAGTCAGTCCGGGCGGACATCCATCTACGATACAGCCAATGGCCGGACCATGTGATTCACCGAATGAAGTGACGCAGAACAGTTTTCCAATGGTATTTCCAGACATTCCAGATCCCTGACAAATCGAGGAGATGTGAAGTCTAACACAAGCCGGACCGGGTAAACGGGCTGCTAATAATCCGTGGTATAGCCTGCCAGGCGTCTGAGCGTGCCAATTTGGAGGAGGAAAGGTAAAATCGGTTCAGAACCCGGTTGATGAATATCGGGATTACATCAGAGGAGGCTATGAATATTACGCACGTGAAGGACTATTTGACTGGTTTGCAGAACAGAATCGTAACGGAGCTGGAGCAGGTGGACGGCAAATCATTTCGGCGGGATACGTGGGACCGTCCGGAAGGCGGAGGAGGGGCCAGTTGTGTGATCGAGGAAGGTAACGTACTGGAAAGAGGAGGGGTCAATTTTTCCCATGTATTCGGCAGCGGCCTGCCTGCTTCTGCCACTGCTGCCCGGCCCGAGCTCGCGGGCAGGGCGTTTGAGGCAGCAGGTGTCTCGCTTGTGCTGCATCCGCGCAATCCCTATGCGCCGACTGTGCATATGAATGTTCGCTTTTTCGAAGCTACCAAAGCGGGTGCGGAGCCTGTCTGGTGGTTTGGGGGAGGAATGGATTTGACGCCTTATTATGGCTTCGAGGAAGACGCTGTATATTTTCACCGGACCTGTAGAGATGCACTCCAGCTTTCAGGCGACGAATATTATCCCCGTTTCAAAAAATGGTGCGACGAGTATTTTTATCTGAAACACCGCAAAGAACCGCGCGGGATCGGTGGAGTGTTTTTCGACGATCTCAATCAGCCTGATTTTGCCGCCTGTTTTAATCTGACGAAAAGTGTTGGCGATCATTTTTTACCGGCTTATGTACCGATTTTGCAAAAGCGCCGTGACATTCCTTATGGTGAACGTGAACGGGATTTTCAGGCCTATCGGCGTGGCCGTTATGTGGAATTTAATCTGGTATGGGACCGGGGAACGTTGTTTGGCTTGCAGACCGGTGGGCGTACCGAATCCATCCTGATGTCCCTGCCACCTGTTGTCAAATGGCGTTATGACTGGTCACCCGCGACAGACAGTCCGGAAGCGAAACTCTATAGCGATTTTCTGATTGGCAAAGACTGGCTGAATTTGGCCGATGCCTCAACCTTTTGATTGTGGCGGCTGGTAACCGGCTATTTGCAGTTTTGCAGGATGATATTTTTCAAGATATTCAGCTTGCCATGAAAAAAGTGCTCGGCACCGGGAATGACGGTAACAGGAAGCGTTTGTGGCGCGGCCCAATCCAGTACGCTCTGCAATGGTACAATCGTGTCCTGATCACCCTGAATTACTAATGTGTGCCGGGCATGATTGACGACAGCGGGAGCATTCATCCGCTCGACCGAAGGGGCGACCAGTATCAGCTTGTAGGGGTTCAACTGTTGTGCGGCATGTGCCTGGATCGCGCCCCCGAATGAAAACCCGGCGAGGATTAGTGGTAACTGTTCCGGAGCTGTGTCATATTGTTCCCGGATCATTCGAGTGACAGCGATAATATCCTCGATCTCTCCTTTACCTTCTGCATAGTTGCCCTCACTTTCTCCTACGCCACGAAAATTGAATTTTACGGTGAGGTATTGCTGCTCGATGAAAGCTTTGGCAAGGATATAAACAATTTTGTTGTCCATGTTGCCTTGATAAAGCGGGTGCGGGTGCGCCACGATGGCAAAGCCGCGCGGCGAAGTGTCTGGCAGCATGACGATTGTTTCCAACCGGCCAGCCGGGCCTGTAGTGAAAATTTTTTGTTCATTTGACATGGGTAGTAATCCGGTGTGATAGTCATAGATAAGGAATACAAGGTGGCCGTCATGAAAATACTGACCGCGTCAATCTGTATCCCTCGGAATCTTCGTCTTCAGTAAATATTTCCCCATGCCCTGCCAATTTCTCCCTTTTCGGTCTGCAGGCAGGCAATGGATGTGGAGCAGTTTGGAAATAGCACGGATAGATGAGATGCACAGTCATTATCCCCGCCTGCGCTCCCGAACTCCAGTATTGTAAACGCCAACAGGGATTTACAATGAATTCGTAATGATCCGGGCAGGCTGGCCGATGGCTCCTGTAAAGATATTGGCCGTATTGGGGACGGGAATAATACTCAAACTGCCTCGGTACCGCTGCCCGTTCCCGCTGTCCGAATTTGATTCCAGCGCAGGGCTACTGCTCCTGCCCGTTCCAGACTGCGGCAATACGTTAACGTTCCCCTCCGTTTGTGGATGCCGGCACGACGCAGCTTGACGATGATTCTCGCGGGCAGGCCAGCCAGAATCAGGCCGATTCCCCCGCGTTGCATTTCATCAATCACTGATTGCAGAGCGATAATGGCTGTGGCGTCCATGCTCGGTACATCATGCATATCAATAATAATTATTGTGACTGTTGGATCAGCCAGACGCAGTGAGGTAAGTGCCTTTTCCGCGGCTCCAAAGAATAGTGGACCATTGATGTCGTAAACTGCTATTTCGGCGGGAAGTTCCTTGATTGCAGGGTGTTTCCCGGCTTCGATGTGATCTGTATGGGTTAGCAGTGCCATTTTTCTGATGAACAGTGCAGCAGCCAGCCCGACACCGACAGCGACAGCCAAAACCATGTCGAAAAGCACGGTGAGGATAAAGCAGATGACGAGGATGGCTGCATCTTCCGGAGGAGCAGAGCGCAACATATGCAGAAAATGCCTGGCTTCGCTCATGTTCCAGGCAATGATGAGCAGAAGAGCGGCGAGCGCTGCCATGGGAACCAGACCGAGCACCTGAGAAAGTGTCACTACTGCAAGAAGTACGGTAAGCGCATGTACTACTGCGGCGATGGGAGAGCGCGCACCGCTGCGAATACTGGTTGCCGTGCGGGCAATAGCGGCAGTTGCTGTGATACCGCCAAAAAAGGGTGTGACAATGTTTCCGAGTCCCTGACCGATCAGCTCAGCATTGGGATCATGTCTTGTTTTTGTCAAGCCATCTGCGATTACAGCGCACAATAGCGATTCGATAGCGCCCAGCATCGCAATCGCAAATGCGGGACCGAGAAGTGCCCGTATCAGCTCGAAATTCAGCTCCAGGGGCTTCCCATCAGATCCTGGCAATTGCCAGGGTGCTGTAATGACAGGCGGGACAGGGGGAATACCACTCCCTGTTTCTCCTCCTATCTCCCAGGTAAAGCGAGAGGCTATCGTCTCAACAGCAACGTCACCTCCCTGGCCGCCAGACCATTGATTGACGCTGTAGGCTGCAAGTGTCCCGATGACTAAACCAATCAGAGGTGCCGGAACAGGAGTGCGAAGACGTGGCCAGACAAGCATGACGACCAGGGTGGACGCTCCTATACTCAGCTCTATCGGATCAAGTGTTGACAGCGAAGTGAAGATTTTTGACAGATTATCAATGAAATGCTCGCCAGGCTGATCCACTGTCAATCCCAGAAAGTCTGGAATCTGGAGCATGGCAATTACCACTGCGATGCCCGTCGTGAAGCCAAGCACTACCGGGTAGGGTACGAACTGGATGAGGCGTCCCATGCGGGCAATCCCCAAGGCTACCAGGATAACACCTGCCATCATCGAGGCTATCAGCAAACCGCCCAGCCCATACTGTTGTACGATGGGGAAAAGGATAACCACAAACGCTGCTGTCGGGCCGGAGATGTTGAAGCGCGCCCCACCGGTAAGGGCAATAAGGGCGCCGGCCACAATTGCCGTATAGAGGCCGTGTTGAGGTGGAACACCCGTCGCAATCGCCAGCGCCATGGACAATGGCACAGCCACGGTACCGATGGTAAGGCCGGCCATCACATCCTTGTGTAAATCTGCAAGCCCATACCCTTCCTGCCACGCGGCGCGCAGCCCGGTAGAAATATCGGGCAGCTTGGCTGAAAACTGCTGGCGTGTCATACAATAGCCTTTCTCTGTAATACGCTCTTGTTATATGGTTGAATCGGCTGAATCATCTGGGGTGAGGATGAGAGTAAGCATGCTAATTATATTAGCATATCATTATCATTCTATGGAAATCACCGTGATACGATACTCTCTGGTAAAAGCCTCCTCCGATCATTGCAGAAAGAAGAGGATGGTATTAACATTGAATGTTAATGTTATGGGAGATAGTCGATGGAGAAAAAGACCGCTCGTCTTACTCTGCTGATAGACCCGCACAAGAAACGGGCCTTTGAGCAGTTGTGTGCATCACGGGATCTGACTCCTTCGCAAGTGGTACGTCAATTGATACGGGATTATCTGTACCAGAACGGCGTGGAGTATGAAACGCAGATGACCAGAAGCAGCAGCAAAAATAACTGAGAGGCTTAATTTTTCATTAAACCTGGAAACCGGAGTGGGATCATGCGGGTGTATCAGGCGTATAGTGAGGAGAATAGCGTCTCGCTCATCAGTTTGGGATGAGTGACGGCAGCAAACTTTCTATCCATCAGGCTTCCGAAAATTGAAAAATATCCCATGCAGCTGTCGAATAATGAGCGGATAATCTGTTGCAGGCAGGAGCTCAATCAGTAACGGAGTAATTTCAGGGAAGCTACACGCCGTTCGATTTTATCCATCATTTCACGATATTGGGGGCTGTCAGTTCCACCAAAGCGTGCTTTAAAAGTGTTTTCACTCATGTGTTCGGGCAGATCTGACCAATGGGGGATGAGATCTGTATCGCTAATGCCGGACAAAATCATATTTCGCATTCTGCGTGCGGAATCCTGGTCAGTTGTAGCTTTTTCGACGAAGCATGTTCCCGCACGATTCGCAATGATGTCATTGAAAGAGAATCCACTTCCTGAGCGCGCATCTTCCAGTTCTTTGTAGAGACCAATCGCATTGGATAAGATAGTATCTGTGTAAGCGGTGATGGCGGCAGAAGCCATAAAATGCATGGCAAGATCGGCCCGCCCGTCCAGTGTGACCCGAATTCTGACCGGATCCGACCAGCTGGTTGCTTCCGGGATGATCAGTCTAAGGGGAACTTGGATTACGTGAAATGCGGTAATGAGAATCGCGGCCCGGAATTCTTCCAGTACGTTCCCGTGTGATGAATACCGTACAGTTTCGCGCATGATTTGTGTCAGGATTTCTGACAGAGGAATCGGCTGTGAAACGTTCTGCTGATTCCTTTCACGGTTTTTTTCGTTGAGAAAGTGATGATAACGTGACAGCCTGTCCAGTTCTTGCCGGTTGAAAAGAGGGGGGCTAAAGGAGGGATAGCTGGTTGTATCTACCTCCCATCCCTTCCAGTAATAAGAAATTGCCATGCCATTGTGGGAGAGGTAGAGTCTTCTGAAGGCATCAAGGCCGACATGTATATCCGGACTGCTCATTTGCAGCCAGGTCAACAGTTGTGAAACCAGCAGATTGGTGAGGATATCCGGTATGGGTAGATTTCCGATCCGCACTGAACTGAGCTCGGGCAGGCCGTTGGCTTCATTCAGAGTTGCTTCCAGATTGAAATAACCATCAATTATTTCTGAGGGTATCGGCAGGCTTAGCTGGATCTGTGCACTACGCTCCTCCATCATTATTTTTGCACGCCCTTGCCCAAAATGGTGAGCCAGATAATTCAGAGCGATATCGAGATCATCCGACTGAATTCTGACAGTGGCAGATGTGCCGGGACGCAACTGGGAACGGTGAGTATCGAGGATATGTTTGGCGCGGGCAATCTGTTCCGGGGTTATGGAAACTTTCCTTTCGATCCGGGGCTGGTTGTCGACAGCAAGATGGATAAGGATCGCAGAAGTGATTATCAGGATCAGAGCACAAATTCCTGTCAGATTCAGTAATTTCCACATGCCGGATTAGTATCGTTTTACTGCGGGCTGGAACAAATCTGCAAAATTTTCGCAGGCTGTATAAAAGTATGAGTATTCAATGCTAACGGCGCGTTTATGGGCTGTTTATTTCTTATTTACGGCACGAAGCGGCGGGATATTTATACCATCGGGTACATTGCGTAGGCTCAGGTTATGAATGGTGACAGGTTGGTCATGATATCTATGTTACCACCAGTATCCATATGGACTGTAAAATCCCCTAAAAAAGAAGGGGTATCCGTAATGGCCAAAATAAGGATAGGGCGCATAGCGATATCTGGTATTTCCATACAGGTGATTTTCGCGATAACTCCGTGGCCAGAGATAAATAGCTTCCGCAGAAATGAGTGGGATATAAATAGCTTTGTTCCCGACGGTGCGTTCAATCTTTCCTTTTATGGTGCCGGTCACCGTTATTTCCGCATCTTTGACAAAGATGGCAGGATCGAGGAACTCATTTGTTTCAATTGCGAAGCGTCCTTCTCCGGGTTTGCTGATTTGTGGATAACCACTGCGATCAAGCGGGTAAAAAAGTACCTGTATTAAACTGGAATCTTTCTCGTTTTCCACATTGATGACAGTGCCGCCCCAGCGCACTGGAGCATTCGTGTAAGGATCAGCGTTCTCACTGATCAATTGATAAGGAATATCCGCTGCAGGAAAATCTCTGATGACCTGCGGCATACCAGTACATGCTCCGAGAAAAAACAGGCTGCACAGCAGCAGACAGGGTTTCATATTTCCTCCATCAATGAGTGGAACAGAGCAAAGACTGCATTACATTAGACAATCAGTTTGGAGCAGGATTCGTGCCACGATTCTCTCATATACACTCGTTCAGATTGACCTGCCGGAATTTTGCCGGATTTCTGCTCAAAGCAGTTTATTCCCTTTGAATGAAAGGTATAATGACGGTTTTGATCCGGGTCCGGATTATCTTGCCAGATTCCATTTTTTCATATATGCCAGCATGACTGGTCCTGCAGAAGGCTCAGAGTTCAGTACCATGGATGGATTACAATCTGCCGTTCTGGAGTTCAGAAGCAGTACTTTTTTTGCACCCGTTCTGATCCTGTACAGCAATGATATAGAAATGATCAGCCAGCGGTTACAGGAAAAAATTGCCAGTGCTCCTGATTTTTTCAAGAATTCTCCCGTGCTGTTTGATTTGAGCGAACTAAATGAAGCCGGCCGAAAGATCGATACCGGCGCGCTCATATCATTGTTGCGTGAATTGAATCTGCTCCCTGTCGGGATCAGGGGGGGCGATTTATCCCAGGAAAAACAGGCGCTGGAACTGTCAGTTCCGATCGATTCCAGCCGCAATCGCAGCAGCGTTATTCTGCCGGAAATACAAAAAAAAACCGATCCCGTTCCGCAAATCCCGGAGGCAATCAGGGGGACCGTGCATACGCCGGCAATGCTGATCACTCAACCGGTGCGCTCGGGTCAGCGTATCTATGCTGCCAGTGATCTCGTGATTCTGGCGCAAGTTAGTGCCGGCGCGGAAATCATGGCCGAAGGCAATATACATGTCTATAACACATTACGAGGACGAGCTCTGGCAGGCGTACAAGGAGATACTGCCGCCCGGTTTTTCTGCCTGGATCTGCAGGCTGAACTGGTTTCGATTGCCGGTATTTATAAAACCAGTGAAGATCTAAAGGGGAGCCCCGAAAAGAAACCGGTACAGGTCTATTTGCAGGATCAGGCATTGATCGTTGAAGAACTGGATTGAAAATATTTCTGAGAAGGAGATTCAATTGGCAAGAATCATTGTCGTAACATCAGGGAAGGGTGGTGTCGGGAAAACTACGACCAGCGCTGCTATTGCCATGGGGCTGGCTAAAAGAGGACATAAAACTGCCGTGGTTGATTTTGATGTCGGACTGCGTAATCTCGATCTGATCATGGGGTGTGAGCGTCGTGTTGTCTATGATTTCGTTAACGTTATCAATGGAGAAGCCAATCTTAATCAGGCATTGATCCGGGACAAGAACTGCAATCAGCTTTATATTCTGCCTGCTTCCCAGACTCGCGACAAAGACGCATTGAATCTGGAAGGTGTTGGCAGAGTGCTGGAAGAGCTTTCCAGGGATTTTAAATATATTATCTGTGATTCGCCTGCCGGCATCGAGAAAGGTGCTTACCTGGCGATGTATTATGCAGATGATGCATTTGTCGTAACAAATCCGGAAGTTTCATCCGTTCGGGATTCGGATCGTATGCTGGGAATACTGGCAAGTAAATCACGCCGGGCCGAGCTGAATATGGAGCCTATCAAGGAGTATTTGCTGTTGACGCGCTATGATGCGGACAGGGTTGAGTCGGGCGAGATGTTGAGTCTGGAAGATGTGCAGGAAATCCTCTCGCTGCATTTGCTTGGGATTATTCCTGAATCCAGATCGGTCCTGAATGCTTCCAATTCGGGAATTCCCGTGATTCTGGATGAGAAAAGTGATGCGGGCCAGGCTTATGCGGATGTGGTGGCGCGGTTTCTCGGAGAAAAAAGACCGTTTCGTTTTATAGAGAACAAAAAAGGGTTCCTCAGAAAGCTGTTTGGAGGTAAAAAATGAGCTTACTGGATTATTTCAGATCGTCTAAATCTAAAACAGCCTCAGTCGCGAAAGAGAGATTGCAAATCCTTGTTGCGCACGAACGTTACTATCGTAACAAGCCCTCCTATTTGCCGCAGCTGCAGGAAGAATTGATGCAGGTTATTCGTAAATATGTACAGGTGGATCAGGATGCCATATCTGTCAAATTCGAACAGGATGACAACCAGGAAACGCTTGAATTGAATATCGTTCTGCCGGATACGCAAAATACCCGTAACGTGCAGCAGGATACGGTCGGGAATGCGCTCTGAATGCCTGCCAGGCTAGAAGTTTCATTGAGGAATTTATGAAAGGGAGATATGCTGCCAGGTCTCCCGGGATGGATAATGGAGTATCCGTATCTTTTTTCGATCCGGATACGACAGGAACATTGTGCCGGAAATGGATTCTGGGTGTGCTCCTGATATTATCAGGATGTGCCGGGCCGGAGGTTCGTCACGCTACGGTAAAAACGATTGTCATTCCGCCTGTGTACGACCAGACAGATTCAGCGGATGATCCTTTTATGCTGGTTGGCAGGCTGTCGGTGAATGCCAGGAGACAGAAATTCTCGGGGGGGGTGCGTTGGCGACACACCGCGCAGGATGATGAAATTTATCTGTTTTCTCCACTGGGACAGATTATTGCGGAAATTTATCGTGATCCGACAGGGGTGCGCCTGGTTACCTCAGAACCTGCCGTTTATCGAGCACAGAACGTGGAGTATCTTACCGACAGGGAACTGGGGTGGGAATTGCCGCTTGCCGGATTGCAATTTTGGGTACGGGGAAAGCATTTTCCCGGGACAGTTGCTGAGAAGGATATCGATACGAACAACCGTACTGTCGCAATTCGCCAGGATGGCTGGAATATTGTTTATTTGAACTACTATCCGGAACAGGCAGCGGGGCCAGGTTTGCCACGGTTGCTGGAATTCAGTCGTACAGATGTGAAAATGAAACTGATCATTGATCAATGGCAAAATAAGAACAGCATAAAGGATGATTCCGAACCAGGTAAGACATACCAACCATGACGATTTGCTGTTTCATGGTATGAGAATATTTCCTGCCCCTGCCAAGCTCAATCTGTTTCTGCATGTGATCGGGCGTCGTAAGGATGGTTATCATCTGTTGCAGACAGTTTTTCGCTTCATCGACTATTCGGATCAGCTGACTTTTACCGTCAGAAAGGACGGCATTATCAGGCAGGCGGATCCGGTACCCGGCTTGGCGGAAGCGGAGGATTTATGTATTCGGGCAGCAAAATTGTTGCGGGAAAAGTGCGGCAGAGAATCACTCGGGGTGGAAATTTCCCTGAAAAAAAATATTCCGCTGGGGGGCGGGTTGGGGGGAGGAAGCTCCGATGCTGCCACGACACTGATCGTTCTAAACAGGTTATGGGAAATTAATTGGGAAAGAGAACAACTGATGCAGCTGGGACTGGAGTTGGGTGCTGATGTGCCGGTATTCATTCACGGCAGGAATGCACTGGCTGAAGGAGTCGGGGAAAAACTGATGTCTGTCGATCTGCCACCAGCCTGGTATGTGGTGCTGACGCCGCCTGTACATATTTCTACTCCTGCCGTTTTTGCCAGCAAGGAGTTGACACGAAATACAATTCCTATCAAAATGTCGGCCTTTTCCAGGGTACAGGGGCACAATGATCTGGAGCCTGTGGCAATACGCATGCAGCCTGTCATTGCCGAGTGGCTGGAATGGTTGAAGCAGCTGTACGGTACGACGAGAGTGGCGATGAGTGGTTCCGGATCATGTGTGTTTGCAGAATTTTCCTCCAGAGAGGTGGCACAGGAAGTGTTCAGGCAAATACCTGACGGTATGTGTGGTTTTGTCGTACCCGGACTTGCAAAACACCCTTTGTCAGATTTTTAGAAATTTTTGGGGAGTCGCCAAGTGGTAAGGCACCGGATTTTGATTCCGGCATTCGTAGGTTCGATCCCTACCTCCCCAGCCAGATCTCAGTAAGTAAAAAATATCCATGTCCTACGACAGCCTGATGGTGTTTACCGGAACGGCCAATCCTAAGCTGGCCCGGGATGTGGTCAGGTATCTGAATATCAATCTGGGGCGTGCCACAGTCTCGCGTTTCAGCGATGGCGAGATCATGGTGGAGATACTTGAAAATGTAAGAGGAAACGACGTTTTCGTATTGCAATCCACCTGCGCGCCGACTAACGACAGCTTGATGGAGATACTGGTGATCGTTGATGCGCTGAAACGTGCATCCGCCAGCCGTGTCACGGCAGCGATCCCTTATTTCGGTTACGCGCGCCAGGACAGAAGACCGCGTTCAGCACGGGTACCGATTACGGCCAAGGTTGTGGCAAATATGCTGACCAGTGTCGGTGTGGACAGAGTCTTGACCATGGATTTGCATTCCGACCAGATTCAGGGTTTTTTTGATATTCCTGTGGATAATATCTACGGTATGCCTATCCTGCTGGGGGATATCTGGAAACATGATTACCAGAATCTGATCGTGGTATCGCCGGATGTGGGCGGAGTTGTCAGAGCGCGGCATATGGCCAAGCGTCTGGAGTGTGATCTGGCAATCATTGATAAGCGGCGCCCCAAACCGAATGAATCCAAGGTCATGAATATTATAGGGGATGTGAGAGGACGTACCTGCGTGATTATCGATGATATGGTAGATACGGCAAACACGTTGTGTGAGGCAGCATCGGCTTTAAAACAGGAAGGAGCAGTCAGTGTAATTGCCTACTCGACACATGCGGTTTTGTCAGGTAATGCAGTGGCACGTATCCAGAATTCTGATCTGGATGAATTGGTGGTGACCGATACGATTCCGTTGAGTGGAGATGCAAGTAATTGCGGCCGTATACACCAGCTGAGTGTCGCGAGTTTACTGGGTGAGACTATGCTCAGGATAAGTAATGAAAGTTCACTGAGTTCGTTATTCATAGAATAAACAGATATGATTTTCCGGTCCGTTTGCAGATAAAACGGGCCATTTCCGGGAGAAGGTAATGCAAATTGAGATAAATGCCAGCAGCCGTGAACTGCAGGGGACCGGGGTAAGTCGCCGCCTGCGCATCGAAGGGAGATTGCCTGGTGTCGTTTACGGAGGGGATGGGAGTGCGCAACCTATAGAACTGGATCACAAGGATCTGTTCTACAAACTCAAAATGGAGGCCTTTCATGCTTCTATCCTTTCGCTCAGTATCGATGGCAAAAAAGAACAGGTATTGTTGCGCGATGTACAAATGCATCCGTTCAAACAGCAGGTGTTACACGTCGACTTTCAGCGGATCAGACAGGATCAGAAGATAACCCTGAAAGTACCGCTACATTTCATCAATGGAGATATCGCACCAGGCGTAAAACTGTCGGGAGGGATGATCAGTCACGTGGCAACCGAGATCGAGATATTCTGTTTGCCGAAAGATCTGCCTGAATCCATCACAGTAGATTTATCTGAAATGACCGCTGGCAGCACGTTACATTCCAGTGACCTGAAACTGCCGGAGCATGTCGAAATTCCTGCTTTGCAAAAAGGCGATGATCAGCCGGTTGCTACGCTGATTGTGCAGCGTGGAGGGGCCGCTGACGACACAGCAGATGATGGATCTGCCTGAATCTGCTTGTTTCGGCATTCAAGAATACTGGAAGATTGCACTGATCGGTGTGCTTCCAGTCTTGAAATTTGGATCATTGCCATTCTTTATTGAATCTGTCTGCTGCCGGGATCCGGCTGGATTATGGAGTTACCCGTAAGGCTGGTGGTCGGCCTTGGCAATCCGGGCGATAAATATGCTTTCACCCGCCACAATGCCGGGTTTCACTGGCTGACGCGACTGGCGGATCTGCTGCGGGTGTCATTTGCATCGGAGGCCAGATTCCAGGGATTGTGCACGCGTGTCGTGCAGGACAATACCGATATCTGGCTGCTCAAACCGCACACCTACATGAATGCCAGCGGGATGTCGGTAGCTGCTCTATGCCGTTTCTACAAAATAGTCCCGGAACAGGTGCTGGTCGTCCACGATGAACTGGATTTGCAACCCGGAACTGTCAGATTGAAATCCGGCGGCGGGACGGGAGGGCACAACGGTCTCAAAAGTATTGCTTCTCATCTTTCCACCCCGTCTTTCTGGCGTTTACGGATCGGAGTAGGGCATCCGGGAGACCGAAATAGGGTAGTGGATTATGTATTGCACCCTCCCCGCAAGGAAGAAGCGGTGCTGATCGATCAGGCGATCGATTACAGCATACAGGCATGGCCGCTGATTGCCGCGGGGGATTTCGCTGCAGCAATGCAGTGTTTACATACCAGACAAAGTGAGTAACAGGAGCACCCCACCAGCAATGTATTATTTCTCATTTCTTGCCAAGA
>JBIQJX010000040.1:0-20379 GCA_044507105.1 Nitrosomonas sp. | reverse complement strand
AGATGTAAAAATGTCTCGATATTATGTTGCGTAATTAATAGATTTTAATACTAGCCCCCAAGGCGCGCAGCTCCCGGAATATGGTTTTGCCGCGTTTCCACTGTTTGAGCTGCACGGCTCGCAACCGGTGACGCAGCCACTCATCCAGTGCCCGCCAGATTCGTGGTGTCTGCGCCAGTCGGAAATAGCCCTTCCAGCCAAACATGTAGGAGCGCAGACGATCGACCACCTGCTGCATACTGCGCCACCCGAACGGCGCGTCAACGCTCGCACACGTTGTTTGAACGTGGCCAGCGCCCTGGTCGCCACCCGGCGTTTGACCCCCCCTTTCGGGGCCACCCAGAAACTGTAACCCAGGAACTTGCGGTCGGTAAATACACTGGCGACCACGCTTTTGGTCTCGTTGACCTTCAGACGCAATCGGGCATATAACCGCCGCAGCAGGTTTATCACCCGTTCGCCCGCCCGACGACTGCGAACGTACACGTTGCTGTCATCAGCATAGCGAACGAAGCAATGGCCCCGGCGCTCCAGCTCCTTGTCCACCACAATACGGCGACCAGACTGCACGGCAAGTACCGCATCGTGCGCTTGGCGGCCCGGCCGAAAGCCGTAGCTGTGCTCGCTGAAGGTCGGGTCCAGTAGGGGCTGCAGCACTTGCAGGAGTGCCTGCTGGATCAGGCGATCCGTCACCGTCGGGATGCCCAACTCTCGCTGGCTGCCGCCAGACTTCGGAATCATGACCCGTCGTACCAGATTAGGCCGGTACGTTCCCGCAAGCAGCTTCTCTCGAATACCGGGCCAGGCGGTCACCAGGTGACGGGCAGTCTGGTCAATGTCCAGACCCGTCACCCCGGCAGCGCCCTTATTCGCCCGCACTCGCTTGAACGCGGCTTGCAGGTTCTCTCTCGTCAGCGCCGCTTGCAGCAGCGCTGACCCTGTATGCTCATTTCCAGGTCGCGGGCGACTCCTTTCCTCGCTGGCGGGATCACCTGCGGCTTCACCCGCCCGCTCCACGGACGTGGACATCTGAGGCAATACGAGTTGCATCGACATGTCGAGTCATACTCCTTCTCGTTCGGTCCTTCGTCACCTCGCCCTCTGCCTCTCCGGCCCTCGTGTTCGACGACTACTATGACCTCCGCTGACCCCTCGCTCCGGCTCGACGCCGTTACCCTTTCAGGATCAAGGCGAGGTCTCCCCAGGTAAGGGGTCGCACTCCTTCGCTGCACAACCGCCGGATTTACACCGCGTCGCCTTGATCACGAGAGCTTCGCGGTTTCATACCCGCTCGCCCTGCCTGGCAGTGCCTTCTATCCGATTCTTGTTCATCGGCTCGCAGCTTACGCTCCACGCTTCCTTCCCACGCTCGGTCACCCTCACGCAGTTGCGCTTCACTTCATTCGCTGTGATCAACTTATGGCGGGACTTGCACCCGCAGGAGTGCGCCCAGCATGGGCGCACACAAAAAAGCCCCATGTATAGCACGGGGCTTTTCTACTACAACAAGACTAGTGCCATAAAACCATCACAGTATTGAATCACTAACTTCTTTTACGAAAACCAGCCCCCATTCCCAGCAATCCCAGTGACAACAAAGCAAGGATACCTGGTTCCGGAACTTGAGTAACTTGATTAACCGCTACCTCTCTAGCAGTACTTTTTTGTTGAATTGTTACAGTATAATCACCTGAAGCCACATCAAAAAAACCACTATTTAAGCCTGTATACGCAGTAAACCCTCCTACATCAGCAAAACCGGCGTTATCAAACGCAGTAACACCACGGTTAAGTTCCTCAGGAGACCAGTGTAGAATATTATTACCCGCTGCATCTGACACATCTATTGAAAAACTAATACTGGCATTCGCAGAGCTACCAGTATTGTATAGATCACTGGAAATAAACGCTTTAAGGTATACGTCAGCGTCCAGAGAAAATCCTACATCAGTCAATCCCCCATCTTCAACACTTATTTCGTAGGTTGCAAGTACATTATTTGCAATGGTTGCATTTGCATTTCCCTGATTATCTCCACTCAGTGCATAAGCATCAGAGCGTGTCAGCCCCTGTCCACCTGTTCCAAATATAGTGCCACTAACATAAAGATCAGATCTGGAGAAGGTACCCGATCCGTCAGCAAGTATACTAGCACTATTGTTAGCCAACCCGGGATCTGACCCCAGCAGTACCGGAACTATATCCAAGTTAGCGCTGTCACTTGCGTTACCTGTGTCACCGACACTCATACCATTCAGTCCAACAGCCAGCTCACCATTCCTGTTATCTGAAATCACCGTTACTCTGTTACCAACTTGGTTACCTGCACTATCAACCAAGAAGAAATTACCAATTTCAAAGATAGATGACCCCAAAACGCCTGCGTTTGCATTCGAAGCGATAACTGTGCCACCCATAACAATACCAACGCTCAGCGCCAATACCGAAGATTTGAATTTCATAAAATCACCCTTTGCTTATAAATTTAGTTAAGTTTGAAACCTTTACTACTTAGAGTTACTACATTGTTTAATAAGCAAATACTATGCCATAATATATAACCATATAATTATTATTAAGTTATTACCTTACACTCCAGCTTTTTTTATTCATCTGTAAAATTTCCCGACACAATCTCATTATTATCAATCCTAGACATATCTGCCAGGGGAAATGATAGCGTCCGGATCAAGTGCATTCTTGATTCTACGAATAACCTGCCAATAAGATGAATCGTTTTGTGATAACCACTTCATCGTCTGTATACCCACTCTGTAGGGTAAAAACCCTTGTCTTTTTCCTTCTTTCAGCAATTCCCAGTAACAGTTCTCTGCATTTTCCCGCCTGGCTTCGGAATCCGGATCAAATATCAAAGGGACGGTACTATCAAAACACCGCTCTGAGAGGCTGGTTAATGTCATCAATGGTTCCAGTTTGTGTTTGTTCATAATGGCGGAAACCATTTGCACATAACGGATTACACTTTCCTGTTTCATGGGAACAAGCGGCGCATACCAGATCAATCCACAACCGTCCCGTGCGGGATCAAGGAGCACATCATTTCGTGGTTTATCTTTAAGCCAATAACAAAGCGGCAGAGCCGTTTGATTAGGATTACCTGTAACCAATTGAAATGAACGTTCGAGCGTCTCCAGTTTTGGGATTACCCTGAAATGGAAACGGCTCGGCAGTAATTTTCCAATTTGGATGGAAGCTTGAATACGCTTTGCATTCAGAAAAACCAATCGTGCCGCCAGAGGCGACAAAATGGCCTGTATCTCCCGCTGGGCTGCTTTTACCACCCCTTTAGAGCCATATAGCGTTCCAAATCCTGTCCATGGCAGCACCAGATTATCTCGACGTAATTCGTGCAAAATTTCAGGGGGAAGCGTTTCGTCTGTTGCCACACGATCCCGGGGATAAGGTACGGTCATCGCCAGAACACGATGAGCATTCATCAGATTGATACCACCGACAATACCGGGATAGCGTGCAATAACTTCACGGATACGGACAACCAGATCACCAAGTTGCTCCGGCTGCTTCAAACCAAATAAAAAAGACCGTATTGCTTCCGGACGCCTGGCCAGGGCTATAGTCATCTGTGTTACCACGCCAAAACTTCCCTGAGAAAAGATACCATCAAGATAAGGACCTATACCCCATTTGAAAGCACGATCGAGGTGTTCACCGCCCAAACCTGTCAATGCAGACTGATATATACTGCCATCCGCCAGAACAGCCTGAAAAGTCATGACTGCACCGAAATGATCCGTGTGAGGGGTTATTCCATACCCACGCTCCAATGCGTTACCCAATATACTGCAAGCCGGCCCCGCACCCGTTACCGGCACCATGAAAGGATATTTTCCCTGATCAAGAAATTCTGCCAACTGTCCTTGTGTTACTCCTGGTTCGACTGTTACTACACCTGTGTCAGCATCAAAATCGACAATCTGGTTCAATTCTGAAAGATCAAGAATTACACAATCATCAACAGGCGGCAAAGCCGTGCCGTAACCCCAATTATGGCCAGTACTTATTGGGTAAAGAGGTACTTTATGGTGCGCAGCAATTTTTACGATCGAGACGATTTGATCGCATTCGAATGGTCTTAGGACGCCGGCAAGCCTTCGACTTGCGCCTGTGGTACAACGACCGTAACCCGATTGGGCAGCTTTTCCATCAAGAACCTGAGATTGACCAAGAAGTACTGTCCATTCTTTAAATGCACTGTCCAGCTTCATTCAATTAACTCTCAGTAAATAACAATATTCTAAATATTTCTTATTTATTAAACGCTTATATTCTATAATCATTTCTCGCAACTCAACTTTACACTCAGACTAAGACAAACCAGCTGTATTTGTAACTAAATAAACGCTTCACAAAAAATTTCTTATAACATGACATGGCAGAATTTTTGGGGCAGGTTTAATAAAACGGGATTGGTATTTCGTAACCTTGTCCGCCACAAGCGCCGCAGTGCAGTATCAGTCAGCACGGTTGCCTTTGGTATTATCGCTTTGTTACTCGCCAGTGGCTTCATCGAATGGATTTTCCAGGATTTCCGTGAAACTACTATTCATTCCCAGTTAGGCCATCTGCAAATCGTGCGATCCGGTTATTTTGAAGCAGGCAAGGCGGATCCCTATCGTTTTCTGTTCCCAGATGATTTAGGGCAGGATTTGTCGAAAAATTTTACACCCAAAAAGAACAGCCCTCCGATCAAAACGATTGTGCCACGCTTAAGCTTCAGTGGGCTAGTCAGTCACGGTGACGCCACGCTTTCATTCATTGGCGAAGGAGTGGATCCGCAGGAGCAAGTTTATTTCGGTAATGCACTTCAGATTTCAAGTGGAAGCAATTTATCAGCTGATCACCCGGATCACCTCATCATGGGCGCAGGATTGGCACGGAATATAGGGGTAGAGGTGGGTGACCAGGTTGTGCTGTTGGTTAATACGGCAACAGGTGGTATCAACGCGGTTGAAATGACGGTTGGCGGGCTGTTTACAACTGTTACCAAGTCCTATGATGATAGCGCGCTTCAGCTGCCAATTGATACAGCAAGAAAATTGTTGCGCACCGAAGGCGCACACAGTTGGGTGGTGTTGCTGAACGATACCAGACAAACAGATGCCGTGTTGGCGGCGTTGCGCGACAAATTACCATCGGAACGCTTTGAAATTGTTCCCTGGTATCAGTTGGCTGATTTCTACAATAAAACAACTGTTCTGTTTTCCAAACAGGTGCAAGCGATCAAGCTGATTATTGCGCTGATCATTTTGCTGGGGATTTCCAACACCATGACGATGAATGTCATGGAACGCACGGGCGAAATTGGTACTGCCATGGCGCTAGGTGTAAAGAAATCTGACATTTTGCGCCAGTTTCTATGCGAAGGTGCTCTGATCGGCGGTATTGGTGGTACGTTAGGTGTACTGATCGGATGGTTGCTCGCTGCAATTATTTCCACTATCGGCATTCCCATGCCCCCCCCTCCCGGCATGGCTCGTGGCTATATCGGGGAGATACTGCTCACCTCGAACATGGTGGTGGAAGCATTGGCACTTGCCATACTCACCACACTTATCGCCAGCGTCTACCCGGCCTGGAAAGCCTCTCGTATGCAGATTGTAGATGCATTAAGGCATAATCGATAAAGTACATTTTTCACAAGAAAGCGGAGTCGAAAGGGAAATACAGCGCCTGTATTACCGACACTACTGGATTGCTTCACGCCATCGGCGTTCGCAAAAACAGCATTTTCTTTGTCATGTCATCCTATAATGCTTCAACCCTATGGGTTTTACAATGATGGGGAAGATAGAACTTCACTGTCTGCTCACGCTGCAGCAGGCGGGTAAAGGCAACAGTTGTGGATATCGAATCGCTGCATCATGTTGCCCGGTGCTGGTACTTATGGAGACTAATTGTTTAATATTGCATTGATTCTTAATGGAAATATATGGAAAAATGGATTGCTGTTCAGGTGAGCTGGTAGATGTTTGTCTCATTCCCTGATTGTCCGTATATGAACATATTGAACCAGTTGAATTAAAAACAGTTTAAAGCATATATTCAGAAAACTTATCCGAGATGATCAAAATCCTGTTATTACTCATAAGCGTATTGGCCGCCATGCCTGTTGCTGCCGCAGATGTCGCACCACGCATCAGTGATCGGGAAATTATCGAGTCACTGGCAGAACTCAAAGCCGGGCAGAAAGCCTCGGAGGAAAAGATGGATCTGCGTTTTGCTGCGGTAGATCAGCGTTTTGCTGCGGTAGATCAGCGTTTTGAAGCTATCGACCGGCGGTTGGATTCTATACAACAACTGATGCTGGTGACAATTGTCGGTATATTTGGCTTGATCGGTTTCATCATATGGGATCGCTATTCCACGTTGCGCCCTATGGATACACGCTTGCGCGGGTTGGAAGAAGATCTTGAGCTCCGCTCTCCTGAAGGATCAAAACTTACACGTCTGATTCATGCTTTACGCGAGCTGGCCAAGGAGGACAAGAAAGTCGAAGCCATTCTGCGCAGTTTCTCGTTATTGTGAGCAAGTTTATCTTTTCGTTCTTCATCGGGTAAAAACCCGCTGCTTTTCATGTATCCTCCGGAGAATCATGTTCAAACTCGCGTTACGTAACATCCTCCGTCAAAAAACCCATACGCTCATGACACTGGCAGCAGTTATCGCCGGGGTAACTGGTATCATTCTGGCGGGTGGATGGGTACAGGATATCTATGTTCAATTGGGCGAAGCGCTCATTCACTCACAAAGCGGACATCTGCAAATCTATCGCCAGGGATACTATGAAGCCGGCTCACGTTCTCCGGAAAAATATTTGATAGAAACACCTGGAGCCATTCAGCAGAAAATCGCCACCACAACCGGAGTTGAACAGGTTATGGCAAGGCTTAATTTCTCCGGATTGCTCAACAACGGCAAAAGTGATCTGCCGATCATTGGTGAGGGTGTGGAGGCTTCACACGAAGTGAAACTGGGCACTTCGGTACAGATTACCGCGGGGCGGCAACTGAGTGACGAAGATACATTCGGCATTTTGCTGGGTAAAGGGGTCGCTCAGGCACTGCAATTAAAACCAGGTGACCCGGTGACACTACTGGTCAACACGCTTGATGGTGCACTTAATAGTCTGGACTTTCAAGTAACGGGCATTTTCCAGAGTTTTTCCAATGATTTCGATGCACGTGCCGTCAGAATTCCATTGGCTGCTGCGCAGGAGTTGCTCGGCACCCAGGGAGTAAACGCACTCGTTATTTCACTGAAACATACAGAAGAAACCGATCAGATTGCAGCACAGTTAAAGCAATCATTAGAATCATCAGGTCTGGAAGTCAGAACCTGGGTGGAACTGAATGATTTTTATGAGAAAACGGTGGAAATGTACGAAGGGCAATTTGGTGTGCTACAGATCATTATCCTGATCATGGTACTGCTCAGTGTTGCCAACAGCGTCAACATGAGTATTTTCGAGCGTGTGGGTGAATTCGGCACGATAATGGCCTTAGGTAATGACAGCAACCAGGTATTCCGGCTGATTATCAGTGAAAACCTTTTACTGGGATTGATTGGAGGAGGATTGGGAATCGGGATGGGAATATTACTGGCTACGGCGATTTCTGCCATAGGTATCCCCATGCCACCACCACCCAATGCTGACCTTGGCTATATCGCCCGAATCCAGATCGTCCCGTCTGTTTTACTGCTCGCATTGGGCATCGGCTTTACTGCTACTGTACTAGCCGCGATACTACCGGCCAAGCACGTTTCACGTATACCAGTCGTTGATGCTTTACGACAGAACATATGAGTGTAAAATTTTCCGACAAAATCCCCACACACTATCTTCAAGAAACTGGATCACCACGACCCGCCACCTGCTTCATTGCATTCACAGTTGCGGCTAAAGGCTATGCTCCCCGTAATGACGATGGTTGCGATAAAAACAGCAAAACCGTCTTTGCGAACGCCAGTAGCGTGAAGCAATCCAGAGGATAAATATCAGTATCAGTCAAAAAGAAAAACGCAACTCGGTATATGCTCTGTCGCTGCTGTCAAACCGGCCAAACAGCCCAGTGGGAGGGCCCTTAAAAATATCTGCACCTGCTGCCAACTTCCAGTTTCTGGCAAAATTCCAGGTCAGACGTGGGCGCAGCATCCATTCGCTGCGATTGAGGCTGTGAATCAATAATATCTGCGCTTCAAAGTCGTGCCAAAAATCACTCTGCAGAAAAATACTACCCCCACTTTCCCGCCTGTCCGCAAAAATATCACGATCGTAATCCAGAAAAACCCGCTGAAAGAACTGCAGATTCAGGCGGATATCCTGCGGCAGGCTGAAATCCAGTCCTAGTGCATAATCGATGGTATCCTGTCGTACCACACCATCCAAGTTAGCTGGACGAGTCATATTGAAGCGACGCCCGTGTGTATAAACGAATTCCCCCTTGAGTACAGCGGCTCCCAAGTCTTTGGTCACCGTCCCGCCAGCCTGATCAATTTCATCATGACGGGCCTGAAACACCAGCGGATCATCAGGCAGACTGACCCGGTAAAAAGTGGGAGCAGCATCAAGGCTGTGATAATAAAATGCTGAAACATCCCAGCCACTGACTAACTGAGACAACCGGAGGCCATAATTCGAATTGGCAAGATTTCGCCCGGAACGATCTTCTCCCAAAAACCTGACGGGCGCATCAAAAGGTAATGCAAACGGATAAAACTCGGCACCCGGGCGGCCAATTTCATCCAGGCTTGCGAAAGGAATCCAGATCAGGTCAGCATGGAAATCATTTTTTGAGTATTCGGTACGAACAGCCCATTGCGGGATACGCAAAATATCGAAATCAGGTAGCACGAACTCACGCATATCTTTGGCGGAAACGACATCTGCGAAGAACAGCCCGACCATTTCCCCCCAGACAATATGCTGGCGGCCTACACGGACATCAAAGTCGGCAACCGATATATCCAGATAGTTTTCACGCAGAAAAAGCTCAAACCGATGGTCCTGGCGTACCTGCCGCGGATAAAAATCCGATATATCATGAATCGCATCATAATCAAGCCGGGCGCTCAGCTTCCATTTTACATTCGGACTCAATTGGCCGAGGTTCGATAATTCTGAGCGCAAACGCAATTTGGAAGCATGTTCAGGATTGGTGTAGGTATGTGCAAATTCCAGTTGGGAAAATCCGCGCCAGGAAGAAGTCTGCCGGAATGCGCGGGGCGATCGGCCAGTACTATCGTCTTCAAACAGGTCATCCAGAGTAAAAGCCTGCGCTACCTGACCGCTGCTCATCTTGTTCGAAGGAAGCGGGGTAATATCTGAAGAATTGCAGACACCTGCATTCCACAACCCTATCAACAACAGCAACTGAATTCCAGTTTTTCCGACTGGCCGCTCTATAGTCCGTAAAGAACCGGCTGGCACTACCACACCTCGTCTTTGCGAGGCAATCAGGCTAAAGCAATCCAATAGGAAGCTACATAAGCATGGGATCATCGCATATCCGATCAGGTATAAACGATGGCATCTTCCCCCACAAGCTGACCATCTTCTATGCGTACCAGACGTTCTGCCATGGCCATTACCTTGGCATCATGCGTTGAAAAAATAAAAGTCGTACCACTGTTAAGATTAATTTCTTTCATCAATTGCAGGATACCTTCACCCGTCTTGTGATCGAGATTGGCAGTCGGCTCATCTGCCAGGATAATTCCCGGATGCGTAGCCAGTGCTCGGGCAATGGCAACACGCTGACGCTGACCACCACTCAATTGATTGGGTCGGTGGCGTGCAAATTCGGATAAACCAACAATGTCGAGAAATCTTACAGTTCGTTCACGCCGTTCTGCCTTATTTAGTTCTTTAAATTGCAGCAGAGGATATTCGACATTTTCTTCTGCTGACAATACTGAAAAAAGATTAAATGTTTGAAAGATGAAGCCGATAGTTCTAGCTCTAAGTTCTGATAACTGATCTGGTGTTTGCCCGCTTGTATCTTGGCCATCGATATGAATCTTCCCGGAAGAAGGAGTATCAATGCAACCAATCAGATTAAGCAGCGTTGACTTTCCGCTACCTGAAGGTCCGGCAATGGCAAGAAATTCTCCTGCCTCGATTTGCAGGTTGATATTTCTGAGTGCATAGACCCGGCTGGCACCCAGTGTATATTCCTTAAATACATTTTCAAGATGGACAATGCTCATTTACCTGATCCTGAACGGATATCTTCCGGTTAGTTTAAACTGGAGAGATGACTCAAGGAGATTGAATATGACCTTACATTCCTCTTTATTTCCATTATTAGCGGGTTTTTGCCTGCTGATCCACGGGCAAATATCGCTCTCATCCCCGACAGAAGCAACAGAAACCGGCATTTCGGCTCAAAGTATACTGGAAAAGGCCGATGAAATACGCTTCCCGCGAGAAAGCTTTCAGGTTGATGTCGCCATTCGCACCACTTCACCGGATCGATCTGAAGACCTGCACCGCTATCGAGTGCTGTCCAAAGGTAATGAAAACAGTATCGTCATGATTACTGAACCTGCTTCCGAACGCGGCCAGGCAATTCTCATGAAAGGACGTGATCTGTGGGTTTTCATGCCCAGTGTTTCACAGCCGATACGCCTGTCACTTTCACAGCGACTGACCGGTCAGGTCGCCAATGGTGATATCGCGCGCGCCAATTTTACCGGGGATTATCACCCGAAACTGCTGAGCAAAGAAGCCATCGAAGGCGAGAATTATCATGTTCTTGAACTTACCGGGGTAGAGCGCTCAGTCACCTACCAGAAAGTCCTGCTGTGGGTCAACCAATCCAATTACAGACCGTACAAGGCTGAATTTTATTCTCTCTCCGGTCGTCTGCTCAAAACCAGCCGTTACGAAAACTTTGATGAGGTTCTGGGTGAACTGCGTCCCACCCGCATCATCATGGAAGACGCGCTGAAACAAGATGAGATTTCGGTGCTCGATTATTCGAATATGAAGTTGCGTGATTTGCCCGACAAGATTTTTACCAAAAATTATTTGAAAAGACTCGAATGAACCAGCGGATAGACGCAATTACAGAGGAACTGACTGAAAGCTGAATCAGGCAGAGGTATCTCTCATCTGCGAAACCATACACCTGGTTCATCACAGAATTTGCAGGTAATCCGCCACAAATCTAATCATGTTTGCACAAGAAAAAACTCATTTAGGTACGTCTTTTAAACAATATTTCGAAATCGTACCCGCACTCACTGATGAGCTGAAACGCGAAGCGTATCGCGTCCGCCATTCGGTTTATTGTGAGGATCTGCAGTTCGAATTCTCGCGACCTGACAGATTTGAAACAGATAAATATGATACCCGTGCGCTGCATCTCCTGATTCGCAGTGTCCGCAGCGGTATGTTCATCGGCTGCACTCGCATCATCCGTCCTCCATCGAACAGTATTGACAGACGTTTGCCGTTCGAAAGAATTTGTGCCAAGGCACTTGATCGCTCCATTATGGATCCCTCGAAGCTACCTGAAGACAAGATTGCCGAAGTTTCCCGCCTTGCTGTCATCGCCGCCTTCCGTCGGCGAAAAGGCGAAAAGAACAGCCCGATCAGTGTCTCAGAAGAAGATTATGGTACAGGACCGATGCCTCGTTTTCCTTATATTCCACTGGGTCTTTATATTGGAACAGTGGAACTGGCACGGATACATGACATCCGGATACTTTTTATGCTAACCGAAGAACGATTGGCCAGTCACTTCAGCAGACTGGGTGCTGAACTGGAATTTATTGGCGCACCTGTTGAACACCACGGCCTGCGTTTCCCCTCTATGGTAAAAATCAGTAACGTCATCAATAATATGCGCCCCATTTTTCGCCCGCTCTATCAAACGATCGCCCAAGATATCAAAGCAAGATTGAATGAAGGAGGCGGGCAAATAACACAAGCCATACCAAAATTATAACAAACTATAACAGACCAAATCATTCATCAGCCTGAGACACTGCCGGATATATAAAACTCGCCCCTGTTATCAGAATTATCACACCCATTCACCCCACTCACCTTGTGTGAGGTCGCTTCACACTCAACCCGATACTGTATACACCTGAATCTGGCCGAATATTTCCTTACCCGGGAATTCCCGAGCTACAAGAACCGGACCGAAGCAGCGACCTTGGTCATGTAATAAAAATGTCATAAAGTACTGAAATAATATTCCTCCTTAAAAGAGCTGAGGGCTCCTGATCGACACCTTGAATGTTTTCCACCCAGCTGGCTTATTTGTATTTCTTTACTTTTTTCCATGAGATAAATTTGTGCGCTCCGCCAGCATTAGTCTGGGTCTGGGTCTGGGTCTGGGTCTGGGTCTGGTTTCAGCATAAACTCATCGATATACAAAAAATCAGGCACAATGATAAAAAAATTCGATATTAATATACGTACACTGGCGCTGACACTGCTGATTTCACTCCCCTCCTCTCTCATCAATGCGCAGCAACTTATCCTGTACGTGGACACCGTCACTAAACAGGTTTACACGGAACCGGGCCGGAACAGAGTCAAACTGGGAAAATTCCAGCAAATAGAGGAGACGCCAGTTTTGCCCACGGCAAAGCCCGGCATTGAATCAGCTGCACCGCCCGGCCTTCATACTGAGGCCAGCCTGGAACAAAACAAGGAAGAGCTCAGAGAAGTAAAAAGACAGCTTGAAGAACAGTTGATTGCCAGGGAAAAAGCTGCTGAAGAACAACTTGAAGAGGTTGTTGATAAAAAGCTTGAGCGAGCCAGACGTGCAGCAGACGCCATTGTACGCAGCAATGTACCTTCAGCGATAAAACCCGAGGAAGAAAAAAAATGGTATGACCGGATCGGTGTACGAGGATATGTACAATTCCGCTACAGTCAAAGTCTGTGGGGAGACAAAGATGACGTATCTTTCTGGCCGGATCGATCGGTAGGACCAGATAGCTCTTTCCTGGTCCGACGGGCGCGCCTGGTTCTTTTCGGTAATATCACCGACCATCTCTATGTATATCTGCAGCCGGATTTTGCCAGCACCCCAACCGGCTCCAGTACATCCCATTTCGCCCAGTTACGTGATGCCTTTGCTGATATCTTCTTTGACAAGAAAAAAGAGTTCCGGGTCAGAGTCGGACAATCAAAGATACCCTACAGCTTTGAAAATCTGCAATCCAGCCAGATGCGTCTCTCGCTGGATCGTAACGATGCGCTGAACAGCTGCTGTCGGGATGAACGAGATATCGGGGCCTTCTTTTACTGGACACCGACTCATGTACGTGACCGGTTCAAGGATATCATGACCAAAAACCTGAAAGGTTCGGGTGATTATGGCATGTTTGCCTTTGGTATTTATAATGGCCAGGGTGCCAATCGTCTGGAACTGAACGACCATATCCATATGGTTAGCCGCTTCACCTACCCGCATCAGTTCGAGAACGGCCAGATTTTTGAAGCAGGCGTCCAAGCCATCCACGGACGCTTTATTCCTTCGACCGGTCCGAATGCAAACGGATTTACTCCCATTCCGGACTCACCCGGAAAAGGTTTCAAAGATCAGCGTATTGGTCTGCATGCGATACTTTATCCACAACCCTTCGGCCTGCAGGCTGAATGGAACTGGGGCAAAGGACCCCAGCTGAATTCAACTCAGACAGCGCTTACCGATGCCTCTCTCAACGGCGGTTATATTCAGGCAATGTATAAAATCAATGGCCTCCGCTGGGGAACTCTGTTTCCCTTCGTAAAATGGCAATACTTTGATGGGGCCTTGAAATTCGAGCGTAATACTCCCAAAAATCGTGTAAGAGATTTGGAATTCGGACTGGAATGGCAGATTCTGCCCGAACTGGAAATTGCAGCCATTTATCACATGATGAACCGCACCAACGTAATGAATGCGCCTTATGAGCGATTTAAAGCCGATATTCTGAGATTTCAATTACAGTGGAATTATTTTTAATCCCAAAAATACCTGTTCTTGCAGGCACAGTGACAGCTGTAATGCCCCCAGGCAATTGCCAGAATTATGCTGGGGACTGGTTGTTCAGTCGCGAAAATTACGGAACTGTAGCGGCAGCTCTGTAATACGACTTTTCACCAGCTGAATGGCTTCCTGCAGCAGATCGCGTTTTGCGCCGCTTACCCGTACCGTTTCACCCTGGATGCTGGCCTGAACTTTGAGTTTGCTGTCTTTGATCAGTTTGACGATTTTCTTGGCGAGATCGCTCTCTACCCCTGTTTTGACAGTGATTTTCTGTCGCACCTTATTGCCGCTTATTTTTTCGACCTGCCCTTTTTCCAGACAACGCACGTCGATCTCGCGTTTGGTGAATTTCGCCATCAGGATATCCATGACCTGGGTCAGTTTGAATTCGTCATCGGCATAAAGATAAAGCTCATAGTCAGTCTGCTCGGCGCGCGCATCCGATCCCTTGAAATCGAAACGAGTGCTGACCTCTTTGTTGACCTGATCAACAGCATTACGGATTTCCTGCTTGTCCACCTCAGAAACAATATCGAATGAAGGCATAATTTTTCCTGACCGGGTTGAAGTTCAATGACAATATTTACTGCACATTATAGGTCTTCAGAGCATTTTCAGTAACCGGATGATCCCGGGTATCTGTTGAACATAAGATTGGAGAATTTCTGTTACTGTTATTATCATCGCAGGCAGAGACAGAACAGCGATAGGCTAAATGCAACAGCCTAATCGTCATGCTCATTTTGCATCAGGGCGCGTATACCTTCGAATCCTTTTTCACAAACAGACCGGGAAAACTGGTCTTTTCCTGTCAGTACTATGCTCAGGATGGTTTACAATCATGATCATTCCAATTGAGGCAAATCATGCAAAAGCGAATTTATCTCGTAGCCGGCGCACGGCCCAATTTTATGAAAATTGCACCGATTGTGCGTGCCCTGCAACAGCAAAATCGTCTGGATTACAAAATCGTTCATACCGGCCAGCATTACGACCGGGAAATGAATGATGTTTTTTTCGAGGAACTGGGCATTCCGCAACCGGATATCTTCATGGCAGCAGGCGGTGGCAGTCATTCACAACAGACAGCCAAAATCATGCTAGCCTTCGAGGAATACTGCCAAGCGCAGAGACCGGATGCAGTACTGGTGGTGGGTGATGTCAACTCGACACTGGCCTGCTCGATTGTCGCCAAGAAGTTGCATATTCCGGTTGCCCATGTCGAGGCAGGATTGCGCAGCGGCGACAGGCGCATGCCGGAAGAAATTAATCGTCTGGTAACCGACAGTATCACTGACTGGTTTTTTGTGACCGAGCCGAGCGGGCAGCAAAACCTTCTGCAGGAAGGCCACCCGGCATCTGCCATTCATCACGTCGGTCACGTTATGGTGGATAATCTGCTTTATCAGGTCGATCAGCTTGCACGGACCGACACCTCCACTTTCGAAACCAGTCGACTCAAAGACACGCTCGGCAGTCAGCCTTACGGAGTCATCACACTGCACCGGCCAAGCAATGTAGACGACGCTGAAGTCTTCATCCGTATCAGCCAGGCACTGAGACAAATTGCCGAACGTCTGCCGCTTATCTTTCCGGCACATCCCCGCACACAGAACAATCTGGAAAAATTCGGTATCGATCTGGGACCGGGTATCGCACTTATCGGTCCGCAGGCGTATATGCCTTTTCTTCATCTTTGGAAGGATGCTGCAGTCGTACTGACCGATAGTGGTGGCTTACAGGAGGAAACCACTGCCCTGGGTATTCCCTGCATCACCATTCGGGAAAATACCGAGCGACCAATAACGGTGGATGAAGGTACCAATATCCTGGCCGGCACCGACCCGGCACAGATTCTGAACGCAGTCGACAATATTCTCCAGGGTCAGGGCAAACAAGGACGCCGGCCACAGCTATGGGATGGCAAGGCTGCTCAGCGTATCGTGGATATACTGACCGCAGAACTGACATGACCTTGAAATTGTACAACCAGACAATTTTTGCAGAAAAATCGGTATTTTCTATTACTGATTCGACCTGCGCATGACGCACTCACTCGTTCCCGTCATTCTTTCGGGCGGCTCAGGCACACGCTTGTGGCCGCTCTCGCGGGAGCAATATCCTAAGCAGTTGCTGCCCTTGATCAATGAAGACTCCCTGTTACAGGTAACAGCACGCCGCCTGGATGGACTGGAGGGCATCGCTGTCCAGGCACCCATCATCGTCAGCAATGAAGAATACCGTTTTATCATAGCTGAGCAACTGCGCCTCATGGATAAAACGGGCATGATCATTCTCGAACCATGCGGTCGAAATACTGCTCCTGCTCTGACGATTGCAGCGCTGGCAGCAATTGATGACAAAAATGATCCGGTCCTGCTGGTAATGCCATCCGATCATGTCATGACGGATAATCCCGCCTTTCAGGCAGCAGTTCACAAAGGCATGCTGCTTGCCAAAAACGGTATGCTGGTGACTTTCGGTATTACGCCCGACATCCCGGAAACGGGTTATGGCTATATTCAGCATGGCGCGGCACTAAGTGAGCCGGATACATTCCAAATTACCCGCTTTGTCGAGAAACCTGATCAACCCACTGCTCTAACTTATCTGGAAGAAGGTTCCTATTTATGGAACAGCGGCATGTTTATGATGCGCGCATCAGTCTGGTTGTCTGCCATCGACATCTGCCGTCAGGATATTCTGGAAGTATGTCGCAGCGCATGGCAGCAAGGTTCGATTGATGGCGATTTTTATCGGGTAGATAAAACCGCATTCATCGCCTGTCCCAATGATTCGATCGATTACGCTGTTATGGAACGACTTTCCAGGCATCCGGAAGCCCTTCCGCCGGGTGCCGTTGTTTCGCTCTCTGCCGGATGGTCGGATGTGGGGGCATGGGATGCACTGTGGCGTACGCTGCCAAAGGATGAATCAGGCAACATCACGCGGGGCGATGTGCTGTTGCACGCGTGTCGTGATACGCTGGCAATTTCCGAAAACCGGCTGGTTGCCTGTATCGGTATCGACAACATGGTCATCGTGGAAACCTCTGATGCGATTCTGGTCGTGCACCAGGACAGGACTCAGGAAGTCAGGCATATCGTCGACATACTGAAACAACGGGCACGTCCGGAAATCCGTTCACACCGTAAAATATACCGTCCCTGGGGCTGGTATGATTCGGTCGACACCGGTGAGCGCTTTCAGGTCAAACGCATCGTCGTCAACCCCGGCGCAGCGCTATCGTTGCAAATGCATCATCACCGCGCGGAACACTGGATCGTGGTACGGGGCACTGCACGGGTGTCACGAGCTGATAAAACCTATCTGGTCAGCGAAAACGAATCCACCTTTATTCCGCTGGGGACACCGCATCGTCTGGAAAATCCCGGACGCCTGCCGCTGGAAATCATTGAAGTACAATCCGGCTCCTATCTGGGCGAAGATGATATCGTCCGGTTCGAGGATAAATACGGCAGGAAAGGAAACTGACATGACTGTTTTTGGACCAGCAGCCAATTTGCATCCGGATCGGGATGTATGCGAACAATTACAGCGACTGTCAAGTATAATCCCGTTTTTTTACAGTTTAAATCAACGGAGAAATCGAAATGCCGATCTATGAGTATACCTGTCATGCGTGTGGATTGGAAAAGGAGCATTTGCAAAAAATGAGCGACGCCCCGCTCGCCAGCTGTCCTGCTTGCGGCAGCAGCAATTATGTCAAGAAAGTCTCAGCTGCGGGTTTCCAGTTAAAAGGAACCGGGTGGTATGTAACTGATTTCAAAAACAAGAATACTAAAAAGGTGGATTCGAAACCGGCTGAAGAGACCGGCAAAACCACCATCAACACCGATAGTCCACCAGCCGCCGCCTCGACTGCGCCGTCTACTACTTCTCCTGCAGACTGACAGAAACCTGTTTCCCTGATTGACTTCCCTGAACTGATTTTTCATTCAATCAATATCAATATCATTTATGCGTACTGACTATTGCGGCACTATCAACACACGCTATCTGGAGAGCACGGTTACATTATACGGGTGGGTGCACCGCCGGCGTGATCATGGGGGTGTTATTTTTATTGATCTGCGGGATCGTGAAGGTATTGTTCAGGTCGTCTGTGATCCCGATAATGCAACAACCTTCCAAATTGCCGAGAAAATCCGCAATGAGTTCGTACTCAAAGTTATCGGTACAGTACGTCATCGCCCGGAAGGGACCGTCAATCAGGGAATTTTCAGTGGAGAAATCGAAGTACTGGCCAACACTATTGACATTCTGAACGCTTCACTTACTCCTCCCTTTCAGATGGATGATGATAATCTGAGTGAAGCAATACGGCTGGAGTACCGCTACTTGGATTTACGCCGTCCGGTCATGCAGCACAATATCCGGTTACGGCATAAAGTCAGTATGGCAGCACGCACATTCCTGGATCAGCACGGTTTTATCGACGTGGAAACTCCGATGCTTACCAAGTCCACCCCCGAGGGCGCTCGTGACTATCTGGTCCCCTCCCGTGTCAATACCGGTCATTTTTTTGCGTTACCCCAATCCCCGCAATTATTTAAACAATTGCTGATGGTCTCCGGATTTGATCGCTATTATCAAATTACGCGCTGTTTTCGGGATGAGGATTTGCGTGCTGATCGCCAACCGGAATTTACTCAGATCGATATCGAAACCTCCTTTCTCGCGGAAGATAAGATCATGGAGTTAATGGAGGCGATGATCCGCCATCTGTTTGCTGCTATCGACGTTACGCTGCCCGCCCCTTTCCCGCGACTCAGTTACACTGATGCCATGTTTCGCTATGGCTCGGACAAACCCGATTTGCGTGTGCCTCTGGTATTGACTGAGCTGACCGACCTGATGCAGGAGGTTCCATTTCAGGTATTTCGCGATGCAGCACAACGACCCAGTGGACGAGTTGCGGCACTGTGTGTTCCGGGGGGAGGAGAACTGTCCCGCAAAGAAATCGATGAGTACACGCAATTTGTCGCCATTTACGGTGCAAAAGGACTGGCCTATATTAAAATCAACGACCTCGCGAAAGGATCAGAGGGTCTGCAGTCCCCTATCCTCAAGTTTTTACCCGATCCAGTTATTCAGGTAATACTCGAACGCACCGGAGCGCAGAACGGTGATTTGATCTTTTTTGGTGCGGACAAGGCTAAGACCGTCAACGATGCACTGGGAGCGTTACGGGTCAAAATTGGGCACGAACGCGGACTGGCGAAAGATTCCTGGCAACCGCTATGGGTGGTGGATTTTCCGATGTTCGAATGGGACGAAGAAGAAAATCGCTGGCAGGCACTGCATCACCCCTTCACCTCTCCCAGTGAAGGACATGAGGATTTTCTGACGACAGACCCGAGCAAAGCCCTCTCCCGAGCTTATGACATGGTACTAAACGGCGTGGAAATCGGTGGTGGCTCGGTGCGTATTCACCGGCAAGAAGTACAGGCCAAGGTATTTCAGGCTCTGAACATATCGGATGAGGAGGCCAGAGAAAAATTCGGCTTCCTGCTCGATGCCCTGCAGTATGGCGCTCCGCCGCATGGCGGCATTGCTTTTGGCCTGGACCGCATCATTGCCATGATGAGCGGAACAGATTCCATCCGCGATGTCATAGCCTTTCCCAAAACACAGCGTGCCCAATGTCTGTTGACACAGGCACCCGGCACTGTTGCAGAAAAACAATTACAGGAATTGCACATCCGGCTGCGCAAAGCCGATATCCTGAATTAGTTGACCGGATCACCTTCCTGTTGCGCGACTATAAACTTCCCGTATCCGTTCTGGTCGTCATTTATACAAATGACCTTCAGATCCTGCTGCTGGAGCGCGCTGACCACCCCGGCTACTGGCAGTCTGTCACAGGCAGCCAGAACCCGGGTGAAACGCTCCTGCAAACTGCCGCGCGTGAAGTCAAAGAGGAAACCGGTCTGGATACATCAGATTATGTGCTTTCCAACTGGCAGATACAGAACTGCTATGAAATCTTCGAAGAATGGCGTTGGCGTTATCCGCCGGGTGTCACACACAATACTGAACATGTATTCAGCCTCAAATTGCCTGAAAAGATACCAATTCATATCGCCGCATGTGAACATTTGAAGTATATCTGGCTGCCGTGGCAGGAAGCAGCCGCCCAAGTATTCTCTTCAAGTAATGCGCAGGCTATCCACATGCTTGCGGCGAAAACCGGGATGGTAAAACTTCACGATTCAGGAAAAGCCAATGATGTATGACAAAGGATAAACCAGGCTCAGCAATTGACGCGAGGATATCGAAATTTGCAGAATCCTGGTAGGCGCGATTGGACTCGAACCAA
>JBIQJX010000039.1:2415-20985 GCA_044507105.1 Nitrosomonas sp. | reverse complement strand
ACATCCCTTTTTTAGCAGACTGGCTGCAGTGTAGTGGGTTTCGAGATGGCTGGCATCGATCAGTAGCCAATTCGGTGTTTCTGGTCACAGGCGTTTTTTCATTAAAATAGCCATGAGTGTATTCAATGCTCATCAGCCTGTTGCCCGCAGTTGATCATGAATATTTCCTCGTTCAAAATTGCCGCTCCTGGGTGCCTATCAAATGCAAAGAATCATGTTTGCGCTGATTACTTAAATGCCATCTGCGGACCATGACCATGGTGCCAGATACGAACAATCCGAACAGGGCGATGACGGTATAAATATGCACATTGAACCAGATCAGCATCGCATACAGAGATAACATAGTAAGAATACTGAGATTCTCATTGAAGTTTTGTACGGCGATAGAATGTCCTGCACCCATCAGAATATGCCCGCGATGTTGCAGCAGAGCATTCATCGGTACCACGAAAAATCCTGCCAGCCCACCGATTACTATTAGCAGGATGACGGCGATCCAGAGATCACGAACTATGACCATGAGAATCACCACGATTCCCATGGCAATACCGAGGGGAATGACTTCCAGTGAGCGGCGCAGGGAAACCAGCTTTGCCGCCAGCACTGAACCCAGTGCAATTCCGACAGCTACCACGCCTTGCAGTAGAGCAGCCTGATTCAGTGCATAGCCGAGCGCTGTTTCAGCCCATTCCAGTACAATGAATTGCAAGGTTGCACCGGCTCCCCAGAACAGAGTGGTAACTGCCAGTGAAATCTGGCCCAGTTTGTCAGACCAGAGCAATTTCACACAATGTGCAAAATCCTGGAACAAAAAAATCGGGTCTTTTTTGAGTATCCGATGATGCATTCCGGTATCGGGAATGAATAAATTGATCACAGCAGCAATACTATAGAACAGCATAATTATTACAATACTGACCTCGACAGCAGTGCTAATCCCGGTGTCGATCAGGGGAACATCCAAGGCAAGAAAAAAAGAGGCAATCGCTGGAGTAATGAGTAATCCCCCCATGACCGTTCCCAGAACGATCGAGGCAACGGTCAGTCCTTCCATCCAGCCGTTGGCAATCACCAGCTTTTCTGGGGGCAGCAACTCCGTAAGAATGCCGTATTTTGCCGGAGAATAAGCCGCTGCGCCCAATCCGACGATAGCGTAGGCGCCCAGGGCGGAAAACTGGTGTGCAGCGAAGAACAGTAAGATACAGCCGAGAAGTTTGATCGAGTTACTGATGAACATCACTCGACCCTTGGCCGTAGAATCGGCGAATGCTCCAACGAGAGGTGCGAGTAATACATAGAACAGCACAAATACAAACTTGAGCATGGGAGTGAGATAAGCTGGCGCATGCAGATCAATCAGCAAAGCAATGGCTACCACCAGCAATGCATTGTCTGCCAGCGACGAAAAAAACTGTGCAGCCATGATGGTGTAAAACCCGCGTCCCAAACTTTTCCCTCCGTGTTTATTCAATTTCCGAAAAATCTGGCTTTGGTTCGCTGCCAGGGCTCCTGTCAGTACTGCAGCTTTATATCACGAAAACCGGGCTGGTCGTGTTTCAGTTTAGATACCGCCCGGTTCCAGATTCTGGAAGGCCGGTATCAATTCGCGAATTCCATTATGCGTGTAGAGACGGGAAGGCAGAAACAGGTTCAGACAGAATGTCGGGTGCTTTGAAAACGCCTGCGGTAATCTAAAGGAGTGATTTCGAGGTTTCGCAGAAATGTTCGCCGCATCCGCTCGGTGGTGCCAAAGCCACAGCGGAAGGCAATAAGTTGTAGTGACAGTGCCGTATCTTCCAGCAGGCGTCGAGCTGCATCAAGCCGGACCGCTTCGACAAAATCGGCGGGCGTCATATGGGTTTCCTGGCGAAATAATCGCGAAAAATTGCGAATACTCATATATGCCTGCTCTGCCATTTTTTCTACGGAAAGAGGTAATGAGAGATTCTGTAGCACATATTCCTGTACATGCTGGATAGGGGTACGCTCGGACATTTGTGCAACCAAATGCGCACTGAATTGCGATTGTCCCCCGGGCCTCTTCAGGAATACGACCATATAGCGTGCGACGGTCAGCGCGAGCTCCCGTCCATAGCTTCTTCGACCAGGGCAAGAGCAAGATCGATTCCCGCGCTTACTCCTGCTGCGGTGTATAACATGTCATCCTGGATGAAGATTTTATCCGCATCGACAATGAGCGCCGGATATTCCGCTTGAAGTCTGTCAGCACATTCCCAGTGAGTTGTGACTTTCCGCCCGTTGAGCAGACCGGCTTTGGCCAGCAGGAAGGCGCCTGTGCAGATTGATCCGTAACGGCGAGCTTCTGGCGCACGCCGCTGCAACCAGGCTATTGTATCTGCTGTGGTTTCCTCTAAAGATGGATCACCAGCGACGAGCAATGTGTCAATCTGCTCATCCGGATCATATATTGTGCAGTCGGGTAGAAAATGGAGGTTCCCCGTTCCGGGAATCGGTCCTGCTGTTGTTCCTACGATTCGTATTTCGTAAGCGGAGGGATTGCCCAGCCGTCGTTCAGCCTCCCAAAATATTTCTGCCGGTCCAACGATATCAAGCGACTGTACGCCCGGTGGAGCGAGCAAAGCTATCCGCATCGTTCGATTCCTCCAGTAATCAATCCAACAGACAGCAGTTATCGATAAGTAATCATCCTTTAGGCTTTCAGATCGACAACCTCCGTCAGATCGGGCGGGTTGCAGAACAGGAGAATTTCAGGCCCGCCCGAAGGCAGGCCTCTCAATGTTTATTTGCTACCAGTGCATTATAAGTCCAGGGTTGGCGCTTGGCGAACATATGCACATTGGCCATCATATTTTTCTGGCGCGCACTGGCGATTTCGATAACCTCCAGGATGATCTTGTGCATATCCGGATAGTACGGTCTGGCTGTATCGACATCCCACACGGGAAACTGTGCCGGCAGCGCGATCATGCTCCCGCCCCCGAATGGCGCATCGACGCGATTGGCAAGAATGACAGCACAGCGGTTATCAACAGCGCGCGGTACTGCGATCAGTGTGCGTTCCTTCCTGTCTTGCAGGCGAGCCGGCCACAGGATCACATCGGCGCCATTAATTCCCAGGCACCTTGCAGCTTCCGGAAACATGCCGTCATACCCCATCATGATGCCGATACGGCCGTATGGCGTGTCCATAACCGGATATTCGGAACCCGCCGTTGCCCACACCCGTTCATCACTGAAGAGGTGAACCTTCCGATAAGACAGGAGCACATTGCCTTCGGGCCCGATAAGAAATGAGGCGGGATAGAGTTTGCCATCCATTTCTTCGACATTCGGAACCAGGATTGCACATTTACTGGTTTTGCAAACTTCGCTGAATTTCTCGAGTAGTTCGCTGTTGATGGATACCAGTCGTCTGGCTTCTGTCTCATCAATCCGCCAGTTTGGCGAGGCAAAATATTCCGGCAGAACCATCAGTCCGATACCGAAGCGAGCACCATGCCCAACCTGTTCCACCACGCGATCGAGCGTTGTGGGCTGCGCTTCGGAAACGTGGGTCTGTGCTGCAGCCATATTGAATGTCATCTCGCCCGGGATAATTGATTCCACACTGGTTTTTGATACCGCTGTTTCCTCGTAAGGCTGCGTCAACACCGTATAGGTATCGGGACGGCGATCTGCAAACTTATCAGCATCCAGAATATAGTGTTTGTTGTCAGCAAGTGTAGGATCAATCTCGCCGACTGCCATCCCATGCGTGTCCCAGGCAACTTTCGCTCGGAGATTGCCGTCAGGATCGACGATCATGCTCCCGCCGGGATAGTAAATCGAGCGTTCCTGGCCTGCCTTGGTAGCAGCACAAATCCATACCCCATTCTCGAATGCCCGGGCCGGGCGCCACATATCGGCCTGATCGATGAGGAAGAAATTAGCCATGTCGAGGATGACCTGTGCCCCGCCCAACGCAGTACAGCGTGGGATTTCGGGGATACGGCCATCGAAACAAATCATAAGACCGACACGGCCGAGTTCAGTATCCACTACCGGGAAGCCGCGCTCACCAAATTTGAACCAGTTCTGATCATGGGTGGTCAGGAATTGCTTGTGATAATGAACGACCAGCTCACCCTTTTGGTCGAGGAGAATGCCGGTGTTGAAGACTTTTTCTGCTTCTGCGTCCCATTCGATCATGCCGCTGGCGATATAGACATCATGCTTGCGTGCCAGCTTCGCAAGCCCACTGATAAATTTCCCGCTGACGGACTCAGCTACCTGACGTGCATGCGGAATGGAGTCGTACAAATAACCCGCATTCATACATTCAGGAAAAACGATTACCCGAACATCCTGCAGCGCGGCCTGCTTTACATAATATGTACATATTTCGAGGTTTGCATCGGCATTCCCCACTTCGGCGAGGGTTTGCACGGCGGCAGCGCGATATTCATAAGATTTCATTTTCGACCTCCATTTCTGTGAGTTGAAAAATCTTGAAGTATTTCGATACGGTCATGAGGTTCTGATCACTAACTGTTAAGCGGTTGCTTGGGTCAGTCATGGTGATGATGCTGAGGACAGGAAGCTGCCCGGCCTTTCCCGGGCACCAGTACGAAAGCGCGATAAATAGCATGAGTGCAGAGGGTGATCGGCCGCTTGATGACGCTGGCGCGGCTCAGTACTGGCAATTGCCTGGCTGTAAGATGAGTATTGATGTCGCCGGGGATGCGCAGGCTGATTGTGGTAACTGGGCATTCATTCATGGTTTTATCCTCGAAAGAAAGCGTTTCCACTCGCGCGATTAGAATTAGGGTTGCGCGCTAATTAATTTGAAATGGCTGTAAATGATTCTGTCTGGTAGTTTTATTATGTGATTATTACACCGCAACCCTGTCAGGGTGGCAATTGCCAAACGACCTCATTTACAGCCAAATTTCCATACATTTCAGCCAAGCGAATTTCAGGAATATTGAGATAAGGCCGCACTTCCCCCCCCGTATCCAAATAGTCGATCCTAAACAATTTATCATTTTATGATTCTGAAATTGCGTCTGATCAGCCAGGATGCCAGACGCACACTTGGCGATGCTTAACCGGGGGTTCCGGAATGATGCATAGGGTTAATCAAACGCTGGAATCCCTCAGCTTTACCTTGTCTTGATGCCCAAAGCTGGGTATAGTGGCGAGCTGCTATATCATCCAGGCAGGAGAGTGCGCTGAATCAGGAGTGCAGCGCCGCCGAAGGCGTAACCCCCCGGAATCGCTCAGGTGTGGCCGACAGGCCTGAATAACTGCTTGTGACAGGCAATCTGGAGAGTGCTGAATCGACATCTCAGCCACCGAAGGGGCATGCGGAAAATTGTTCCGTAAAACTCTCAGGTAAAAGGACAGAGGGGGCAAGTCGGTACCTGTTGGTTTCTTCTGTCTGCGGCAGTTAGCTAATACTACCCGGATACAGAGAGTGGCGACAGGCAGCTTCCTCTTACCTTTGGGAGAAATGAATGTTGAAGATGACCCCCCTCAACGCGGCGCATCGCGCCATGCACGCGAAAATGGTAGATTTTGGCGGTTGGGATATGCCTCTGCACTATGGTTCCCAACTGGATGAGCACCATCATGTCCGGCGTGACGCCGGTATGTTCGATGTTTCCCACATGCTGACAGTGGATATTCACGGTGAAAATGCTCGTGGATTCCTGCGCGGATTGATGGCCAATAATGTCGACAAGCTGACTTTCCCGGGAAAAGCACTCTATACTTGCATGCTCAATCCGGCCGGTGGAATCATCGATGACCTGATTATTTATTTCCTGTCCGAATCCTGGTTCCGCCTGGTCGTCAATGCCGGCACAGCAGATAAAGATATTGCCTGGATTACTTCCCAGGCCGAGCAGCACGCCCCCGACCTTACTATCACCCCACGCCGGGATCTGGCCATGATTGCCATTCAGGGACCTAATGCGCGTGCCAAGGTATGGGCCGTGATTCCTGGCGCCCAGGCCGTAACTGAAGATTTGAAACCGTTTCACTCCATGACGTTTGGTCCCTATTTCATTGCCCGTACCGGTTATACCGGAGAAGATGGTTTTGAAATCACGCTGCCTGCCAGCGAAGCCGCTGATTTCTGGCAGCAGTTGCATACAACAGGCGTAGCGCCGGCCGGACTGGGCGCGCGCGATACTTTGCGGCTGGAAGCAGGTATGAATCTTTATGGACAGGATATGGATGAAACTGCCAATCCGCTCGAATCAGGGCTGGCGTGGACGGTCGATTTGAAGAGTGAGCGAGATTTCATCGGTAAACAGGCATTACTGGAGACGCCCGTCAGACAGCAACTGGCAGGATTAGTATTGCTGGATAAGGGAGTATTGCGCAACCATCAGAAAATTATTACCGGGCAGGAAGGAACGGCAGGAGCAGGAGAGATTACCAGTGGTGGATTTTCACCGACGTTAAACCGGTCGATCGCATTGGCTCGTATTCCGGTAGAGGTTGCTGCAGGCGAGCAGGTATATGTTGTGGTGCGGGATAAGCAACTTGCAGCCAGGGTTGTGAAATATCCGTTTGTTCGTAACGGTCAGGCATTGATCTGAGGATCAGTAGATTTTTCTAAGAGCTATATAAATTGGGGAACACAGACAAATGAGCATTCCGGCAGAACTGAAATATACAAAATCCCATGAGTGGGTCAAATTGGAGGCGGATGGTACCGTGACAGTGGGCATTACCCAGCATGCCCAGGAATTACTGGGAGACATGGTGTTTGTCGAACTACCAAAAGCGGGACGTACTCTGGCACAGCGGGAAGAATGTGCAGTGGTGGAATCCGTCAAAGCTGCATCAGATGTTTATGCGCCACTCAGCGGCGAAGTGATCGCTGCCAATCCAGAAGTGGAATCAACTCCGGAGAAAATCAATCAGGATCCGTATACAAACTGGCTGTTCAAATTGAAACTGGCTGATGCGGCTGAAATCGACGGGCTGCTCGATGCCGGCGGATATGAAAAACTGCTGGAAAGTGAGACACATTAAAGGAGCGTATCGTCGAATCATACGTTGACGGAGCATGCAGCTCCCAGCGGCGCTGTCCCGGCTACCAGCTTATTTTGCAGTCATAATAAATTTTTTAACGGGTTTTTCAGGGTAAATTACTACTAATCATGCCTTTCATTCCTCATACCGAAGAAGATGTGGAAGCGATGCTTGCGAGCATCGGTGCCCAAACGATTGATGAATTATTTGATGAGATTCCTGCTGATCTGAAGACCGGCAAACTTGCTCATATACCTCCTGGGATGAGTGAAATGGAAATCTCTCGGCTGATGCTGGAGCGTGCTCAGCAGGATGGGTTTTATCTCAATTTCATCGGTGCGGGCGCTTACGAACATCATATTCCGGCAGCAGTCTGGCAGATTACGACCCGGGGTGAATTTTATTCTTCCTATACGCCCTATCAGGCGGAAGCGAGCCAGGGTACGCTGCAATTGCTGTATGAATATCAGACCATGATGGCTTCACTGACCGGAATGGATGTATCGAATGCCAGTTTGTATGATGGCGCATCTGCTCTGGCTGAGGCGGCACTGATGGCCGTACGCCAGCACAGGACTTCCAGACGGATACTGATTCCCCAGACTGTACACCCGGTTTATCGCAGCGTCATGCACACTATCGTCAAAAATCAGGCGATTGAGGTTGTGGAGGTTCCATATGACTCGGAATCTGGCCGTGTGACACTTGATCAGCTCGATCAGTTCGGGCAGGAAGAATTTGCCGCCCTGATCATCCCTCAACCCAATTTTTTCGGCGTGCTGGAACAAGTCGATGAGCTGGCCGACTGGGCACATGGCAAACAATCTCTGGCAATTGCTGTGGTCAACCCGACTGCGCTTGCTATGCTGACACCACCCGGAGAATGGGGAGAGCAGGGGGCGGATATCGCTGTCGGTGAAGGCCAACCGCTGGGGATTCCACTTTCCAGTGGCGGGCCTTATTTCGGTTTCATGGCCTGCAAGCAGCAACTGGTCAGGCAGATGCCGGGACGTATCATCGGCCGGACGACTGATCTCGATGACCGGGAAGGGTTCGTCCTGACATTGCAGGCACGTGAACAGCACATCCGACGTTCCAAAGCAACTTCGAATATCTGTACCAATCAGGGCTTAATGGTAACGGCAGCTACGATTTATATGTCGTTACTGGGACCTGAAGGTTTATATCGGGTTGCCGCCCAGTCTCATGCCAATACTCTGGCACTGGTGGAGAGGCTGGAAAAACTTCCCGGTGTGAAAAAGGCATTCAGCAGCCCATTTTTTCATGAGGCAGTTCTGGCCCTGTCTGTCCCGGCAGACCGGGTGCTGGCCGAATTGAAAGCACAAGGCGTGCTCGGCGGAGTGCGGCTGGGAGATTATTATTCGAATTTGAGTGATGCCCTGCTGATTTGTGCTACTGAAACCAAGACTGCCGAAGATTTGGACAAATATGCCGAATTACTGCAGCGAGCCCTGAGCAGCAGCTGACACCAGGAATAAACCGGACACCGCGCAGCGCTGGCTGTATTGTACTGAATCAATTTCACTGACATAGAATAAAACATGCTGATATTCGAACACTCCCGCAAAAACCGGCGGAATTATTCTCAGGCCCCGGGAACTCGGCCTGCCCGACACAATATTCCGGGCAATCTGTTGCGTAAATCGCCACCTCTGCTGCCTGAAGTATCTGAGATGGATACAGTGCGCCATTACACCCGGCTTTCGCAGAAGAATTTCTCGATAGATACAGAATTCTATCCGCTGGGTTCCTGTACCATGAAGTACAACCCCCGCGCCTGTAATGCGCTAGCCATGCTGCCCCAGTTTTTGGCACGTCATCCGCTCGCTCCTGAGGATACCGGACAAGGATTCCTCGCCTGCATGTATGAATTACAGGAAATATTGAAGAACGCTACCGGTATGGCTGCGGTCAGCCTGACATCAATGGCTGGCGCACAGGGTGAACTGATCGGTGTGACAATGATCCGGGCCTATCATGAAGCACGTGGTGATACGGAACGAACTGAAATCATCATTCCGGATGCCGCACATGGTACCAATCCGGCAACAGCTGTGATGTGCGGTTATAAAGTGATCGAAATTCCCACAGATCGAGAAGGGGATGTGGATATGGCTGCATTGAAGGCTGCAGTCGGACCCAAAACGGCCGGTCTTATGCTGACCAATCCCTCCACATTAGGTGTATTCGAGAAAGAAGTGGCAGAAATGAGCCGGGTCGTTCATGCTGCCGGTGGTTTGTTGTATTATGATGGCGCCAATCTCAATGCGGTGTTAGGTAAAGTCAAACCGGGTGATATGGGGTTTGACGTTATCCACATGAATCTGCACAAAACTTTTTCGACCCCCCATGGGGGAGGCGGACCGGGTGCAGCGCCAGTAGGGGTGGCCGAACGGTTGCTGCCTTATTTACCGGTGCCGATCGTGGCCTGTGAACAGGGGGTTTATCGTTGGCTGACGGAGAAAGACCGTCCTCAGTCTATTGGCCGTCTGTCGGCCCATATGGGTAATGCCGGGGTATTACTGCGCGCTTATGTCTATGTCAGATTGCTAGGTGTGGAAGGGATGCACCGCATTGCGGAATATGCAACGCTCAATGCCAACTATCTCATGGCTGAATTACACAAAGCAGGTTTCGAGCTCGCTTATCCGACTCGCCGTGCCAGTCACGAGTTCATCGTTACGATGAAGGACATCAAGGATAAAACCGGGGTAACTGCGATGAACCTGGCTAAACGCCTGCTCGATAAAGGTTTTCATGCGCCGACCACCTATTTCCCGATGCTGGTTCCGGAATGTCTGCTCATCGAACCGGCCGAAACAGAATCCAAAGAAACACTTGATCGCTTTGTGGAGGCGATGAAGGAAATTCTGGTGGAAATCGAAACACAGCCCGAAATGGTCAAAGCCGCGCCGCATCAGATGCCATTGCGTAAACTGGATGATGTGAAGGCTGCCCGCGAGCTCGACCTGGTGTGGAAACCGGCAGGCTGATCGAATTTTCTGTAAACGATAATTTCAGACCGACATGCAGACGCTTATCTGTGGCTCCATAGCCTATGACACTATCATGGTGTTTGAAGATCGTTTCAAACGTCATATTTTGCCGGACAAGATTCATGTATTGAATGTTGCTTTTCTAGTCCCGGAAATGCGGCGGGAATTCGGAGGATGTGCGGCAAATATTGCCTATAACCTGCAGATGCTGGGTGGGCAGCCTCTGATGATGGCAACGATCGGGGATGATTTTCAGCCCTATACCTACCGGCTGGAAAAACTCGGGCTGGAGCAGACACATATCCGCCACGTGGAAGATACATTTACTGCACAGGCGTTTATTACTACTGATCTGGATGATAATCAGATTACTGCTTTTCATCCGGGAGCGATGAATTTTTCCCACTTGAACAGCGTTAGAGAGGCTGCAGATGTCAACCTCGGTATTATTGCTCCGGATGGCCGGGAAGGCATGCTGGTCCATGCGCAGGAGTTTCATGAGACTGGCATTCCATTCATGTTTGATCCCGGACAGGGGTTACCGATGTTCAGCAGTGAGGAATTGCTCGATTTTGTCAATAAAGCCGATTTCATTGCTGTCAATGATTATGAAGCCCAGCTTCTGCAGTCGCGTACCGGCTGCACATTGGAAGAGCTTGCCGGTCGGGTCAGGGCACTCATCGAGACAAAGGGAGCAGAAGGCTCAATAATCTATGCGGATGGACATCAATTCCGAATACCTGCCGTACGCCCCCGGAAAATCATCGACCCCACCGGATGCGGAGATGCCTATCGCGCCGGCTTGCTATATGGTATTGCGCATGAGCTGGACTGGCAGACGACCGGGCAACTTGCATCTCTCATGGGCGCATTGAAGATTGCCCATCGTGGCGGACAAAATCACCGGTATGAACGTGATGAAATCGGCCAGCTTTACTTCGAAGCTTTTGGCAGTCTTATTTTTTAAATGTCGTTCCCGATCAGGTAAGGTGTCTGCCGGGAAAAACGGGCATATACCGGTTGTGATTACCGATTTTGCTCCGGTGCCGGAATGCACATATCACACAGAATTTTCCTGCAACTGACGCGATTCAATATTGCATGGCTGTTGTCCGGGTCAATAAATTAATCAGGAATGTCCGGCTCATCAGGCTGTTACTGCACATTACTTCAGGATTGCTGAAGTCCCTGGTTTATCCGTATCTTAGTACAGCCAGCCAAAATCGTATGGCCTGTAAATGGGCTCAGAAATTTCTCTGCATTCTCAACATCAGGTTACGTTTCAGTGGCACTTTGCCGGCGGACGAACCACTGGGGAGGCTGCTCGTGGCCAATCATACCTCATGGCTGGATATTCTAGTGATTCTGGCAGTATTCCCGGTACGTTTCGTTGCAAAAGCGGAAATTGGCGCGTGGCCCTTACTGGGTCTGTTGTGCAAGAATGCCGGAACCTTGTTTATAGAACGTGAAAAGCGCGGGGATACACGACGGATTAACCAGATGATCGGCAGCATCCTGAAAGCAGGGCGTTCGGTTGTGATCTTTCCTGAAGGGATGACCAGTAACGGTGAAACACTTCAGCATTTTCATGCCTCCCTGTTACAACCGGCAATAACAGCCCAAACTTTTCTTTGCCCGCTTGCAATCCGCTACCGCAGACAGGACGGTACGCGTAATACCAGTGTAATTTATGTCAGCGTATCAATTCTGCAATCTCTGATGCAGATACTGGATGAGCCCGAGATTGAGGCTGAGTTGATTTTCAGAGAACCGATTCCTGCGGTGAGCAGGAACCGGCGTGAACTTGCGCGTCTGGCAGAGCAATCCATTGCGCAGGCACTGTCATTGAAGATCACGCGCACGGTACCTGAAAAACTTTCTGATCTTCCAGACGCACGGAAGTAAGATAGCCTCCCCACACGCATCCTGTATCCAGTGCAATGAGGTTGTGTCGCAGCTGCAAACCCAGGGCAGACCAGTGCCCGAAAACGATGATCGTGTCTCTGCTGGCGCGCCCGGGTATATCAAACCACGGCAGCATACCTTCAGGAATGGTTGACGGATGTCCTTTGTAGGTGAAGTTCATCTTTCCTGCGGATGAGCAGACACGTAACCGTGTCATGGCGTTGATGATGAGCCGCCAGCGATCTTCTCCCCGGAGTGAATCGTGCCAGCGATCAGGATCGTTTCCATACATTCTTCGGGAAAAAGCAGGAAAATGGTCGCTGCGAATGACTGCTTCGACTTCATGTGCCATTTCTGACGCCTGGCTAATATTCCAGGCAGGTAACAGGCCCGCATGTACCAGAGCATACTCGCCCTCATGATGGAATAGCCGTTGCTGCCGTAACCAGTCAAGCAGTGGTTTTCTGTCTGGTGCATCCAATACCGGTTGCAGCGTATCCCCCTGTTGCTGGCGGGCAGAATCTGCAGCTATCATCAGGAGATGCAGATCATGGTTGCCGAGTACTGTCACAGCTGCGTCACCCAGCTCCATCAGCGCACGCAACGTCAAGAGAGAATCCGGCCCGCGGTTGACAATATCGCCTACTAACCACAGTCTGTCCCGGACAGGGTTGAAACCAATCAGCTCGAGGAGTTGTATAAAATGCCGGTAGCAGCCCTGCAGATCACCAATGGCATAGGTTGCCACAATAATCAGCGCAAGCCCAATACGTCTTGCATATCGAATAAACCGGATTTTTTGCTGATGAGAAAGCGTGCAGCATGCAATGCACCCGCTGCAAATGTTTTACGACTGCCGGCTTTGTGCGTGATTTCCAGGCGTTCACCGATTCCTGCAAACAGCGCTGTGTGATCGCCGACAATATCACCGCCGCGTATTGTCGAGAACGCGATCGTATCTGCAGCACGTTCTCCAGTATTACCCTGTCGTCCGTAGAGGGCGACCTCTTCAAGATTTTTGCCCTGTATCTGTGCAATGATTTCACCCATCCGTAAAGCTGTTCCGGAAGGTGCATCGACTTTGTGACGATGATGGGCCTCAATGATTTCAGTATCATAGCCCTCCTGTAAAGCCTTCGCGGCCACTTCCAGCAATCTGAACAACACATTGACCCCCATACTCATATTGGGAGCCAGTACGATGGCAATATCTTTGGCTGTCTCTTGGATAATTTCCTTGTCAGCTGCGGAAAATCCGGTGGTACCTATAACCGCCCGGACCCCCAGTTTGCGACATACAGCAAGATGTGCCAGTGTTCCAGCCGGACGTGTGAAATCGATCAGGACGTCACTGCCAGCTAGTGCCGTGGCATAATCGCTGCTGACGATAACGCCTTGAGGTGAGCCGCTCAGACTGCCTGCATCCTGTGACAGATAAGGATTGCCCGCTTGTTCGAGTGCAGCGGATAATTGCAGGCCTCGTGTTTCAGCAACCGTTTCTATAATTGCCCGGCCCATGCGGCCGGTGCTTCCAGCAACAGCTATATTTATCAGTGTCATTGATTACCCTTGTAAAAATCTGCCTGATTCTCCTTAAGGAAATCGACAGTTCGGCCCTGCCCTTGTCCTTGCTCTGATTCGGGGGGGGTATCACTGCTATGATCAGCGGTCGCCCCAAATGCTTTATCTGAAACCGGTCCAATTACCGATGATTCGCTAAAGGCAGGTGGTTGCGGGAAATTTCCGCGTATATGTGTTAACCGGTCATTTTCGAAAAATACGGTTAATTGCTGTTCTTCAGTAAGATTGCCGCTCGGTGCCAGCCGATAAATATAATCCCAGCGATCGCTATGGAATACATCCATTATCAGGGGTGTGCCCAATGCAAACCGAACCTGTGAGCGACTCATTCCCGGTTTCAGTCTGGCGACCATTTCTTCAGTGACAACATTGCCTTGCTGAATATCGATTTTATAAGGAAAAGTCGGAAGGTAGGTACAGCCCGGTAACAGCAAAAACAGGAACAACAGTAACAGTCGTCGGGGAATTACGTGCATACACAGACAGGTCGATATTTTTCAATCCAGCCAGGATAGGATACTATGAACGGTTACTTTCCAAGTCAAGGCAAAACATAAACAAAAATGACTGTACTACATCATGGTAAGTAATGGGGGTATCCTGACCAGAAAAGAACAGGATACTGTGATGAAGACTCAGTCTTCATGAATTGTCTCACAGATACAGTAAATACTTTTGGAAATAAAATCATGAGCAAGCCGGAAAATTTGAAGAGTATAGATCTCAAGACTATGGGATTGAAAACGACTCTGCCGCGCCTGAAAATATTGAATCTGTTTGAAAACAGTTTGATTCGACATTTGTCGGCAGAAGATGTCTATAAAGAATTACTCAGTGAAGGCGAAGATATCGGGCTGGCAACAGTTTATCGGGTACTGACCCAGTTTGAACAGGCTGGCCTGCTCGAACGCCATCACTTCGAGGGGGGTAAGGCAGTATTCGAGCTGGCCAGTGATGGGCATCATGATCATCTGGTCTGCCTGCAATGCGGCCGGGTAGAAGAATTCTACGATGCTGAGATTGAAAAACGTCAGTCTCGCATCGCCAAGGAAAGAGGTTTTGTGCTGCAGGATCATTCTCTGTCGTTATATGCAGATTGCACCAAAGAGAATTGCCCGCATCGCAAGTAAAAATATGATAGCGATGCGGGTGCTGTCCGGATCGCATACGCATCGTTTATGCTTTATCTGCGGGTGAGATGAAGATTTTACATGTCACCCGGGAGAAACATGCCGAACTACGTTACGGTATGGGGCGTGCCAATGCTTCCTTGCTGAGAGGATTGAATCGCCTGGGTATACAGGCGGATTTCGTCTGCAGTGGCGATATGGATCAAACATTACGGGAGCAGGTTGCATTTCAGATGCAGCGATTGGCTGGAGTTTGCCCGGCACCGCTTCACTCCTTGCTGCATGCTATCGTATCAGCCTGGCAAACTGGCCGGATGGCAGCTCGTCAGGCCATTGCGGGTGCTTACACTCATTTGCATTGCCATGATGCCGTCATTGCGGCTGGTGCGCGTAGCGAACTGAAAGATCATAAAATAGCCTGGGGAATCAGCCAGCACGGGTTCAACTGTATTGCACATGCATTGCATTATTATATTCAGCCGCTGCCATTGTGGTTGCGAGGAGTGCTATGGCAATGGGAGCGTCGTGTGATGCGAACTGCTGACTGGATCATTTGCCCGACACAATGCGGTCGCGAGAATCTTGCCAGAGAATTGAGGCTGCCTGTTGATACGCGCTGGCATGCCATTTTTCATGCATTGCCTGAACTGCATTTACCGGACAAACATACCGCCCGGAAAATGCTGGGCTGGGATGCGCATTTACATTATGTCATAGGGGTTGGTCAATTAATTCCGCTTAAGCGTTTCGAGCTGCTGATCGATGCCATGACTGCGCTGCCGGACAACTGGCGCGTGGCGCTGGTGGGAGAGGGAGACACAATCCCCTACCAGACACGTGCGGCCAGACTGGGTGTTACGGCACCTGTCATGACTTCTACCGATGATATTGGTCCTTATCTCGCTGCAGCAGATATCTTTGTCAGTACATCATCCACAGAGTCATTCGGCATGGCCATTCTGGAAGCCATGACCGCCGGTTTGCCAATCGTATGTACCGATGTGGGAGGGGTAGCCGAGGTTGTCGGCGATGCAGCCGAGCTGGTTGCGGCTGATGGCCATGATCTCGCCTGGCACTTGAACTGCGTACTGGCCGATTCCGAACGATATACGGAACTCGTCAAAAAAAGTAAAACCCGGGCCGACAGCTGGCCGGACCAGATCGCTGTAGCACAGTATTATCACGAAATCTATACTGCTACTATCCGCAAAATCTGATCCAGCTGCTGACTGCGCAGCTCAGGCGGGCGCCAGCAGTGATGCGAGGCGGGTATGCCGGATTATGAATTTCTCCAGTTCAGCCATACAAAACACCATCAGGCCGGCTGCGACAGCTTTGCTCCATTCCAGCAGTGACAGATCAGCTGAATTAAAGATGGTCTGCATGATCGGCAGATGGGTATAAGCAATCTGCAGTGGGATACAGGCGGCAATCGACAGAAGTACATAACGGTTGCCGATCAATCCTTCGATATTGACGACCGATGCAAAGATATGGCGGCTGTTGATCAGATAGAACATCTCTGACATCACTACTGCGTTGACTGCCATCGTACGGGCTGTTTCGACACTGGTGCCATTATTCAGCTCCCACAGAAAAAGGCCGAGTGCACCAGCCATCATTAGCACAGATACCATCAGCACCCGCCAGACAAAGAAACCGGACAACAGTGCCTCGCCCGGTGGCCTCGGATGGCGGTCCATGATATTGGGTTCTGCCGGTTCAAAGGCCAGTGCCAGTCCCAGAGTGCTGGCTGTCACCATATTGATCCACAGTACCTGTGCTGCAGTGAGTGGCAAGGTGAGCTCGAACAGAATGGCTGAAACGACTATCAGCGCTTCACCACCATTAGTCGGCAACATGAATAATACAAATTTCTTCAGATTGTCATAAACTGCCCGGCCTTCACGCACCGCCGAAGCGATAGTGGCGAAATTATCATCAGCCAGTACCATGTCAGATGCTTCCTTGGCTGCTTCAGTGCCCTTCATCCCCATTGCCACGCCGACATCCGCACGTTTGAGGGCAGGTGCATCATTGACTCCGTCCCCCGTCATGGCTACTACGTGACCGTTATCCTGCAGGGCCTGTACCAGACGCAATTTATGTTCAGGACTGGCACGGGCGAATATCTCGACATCCATTACAGTACCGCGTAACGCGGTGTCATCCATAGTAGCAATTTCCGCTCCGGTGAGAACCGGTTTGCCGATCCCGATAGCCAATTGTGCACCGATAGCGCGGGCGGTTTCTGCATGGTCGCCAGTAATCATTTTGACTTGGATGCCGGCACGGTGACACTCTGCCACAGCTCGAATAGCTTCTTCACGCGGAGGATCAATGATGCCAACCAGGGCGAGCAGCGTAAATCCTGTTTTCATATCGGTGAGGTCCAAGCTGTCTCCCTCCAGGGGAGAGCATTTACAGGCCAGCGCCAGCAGCCGCAATCCCTGAGCAGCAGTGCGAGTCACCATCTGCCGCCAGTAGTCGGTATCGAGCGGTTGTTCCCCATTGTGTTGCCATTGGGTGGTGCACATGCTGAGAATCCGTTCCGGCGCCCCCTTAGTGAAAATCCAGGGTTCGCCATCACTGTCATGATGATAAGTCGCCATAAAAGAATGCTGTGATTCGAAAGGAATGGCATCGAGCCGTGGCCAGGCAGCTTCACCCAGATGCTGGGGAAAGCCGGTTTTCCCGCCCAGTACGAGCAGGGCTCCTTCAGTCGGATCTCCTTCCACACGCCACAGATTCTCTTCTTCCCGCATTCGTGCATCGTTGCACAGTACACCGGTACGGATTGCCAAAGTAAGCGCCGGGTAATGAGTCGGATCGATAACCTGCCCGTCGATGCTACATTCACCTGTCGGTGTATAGCCGATTCCGCTGATATCAAAAATATGGTCAGCAGAGATTGCACGTTGCACAGTCATTTCATTGCGTGTCAGTGTGCCAGTCTTATCAGAGCAGATTACCGTTACCGATCCCAGTGCCTCCACTGCAGGCAGTCGCCGAATGATAGCGTTGCGTTTTGCCATACGCTGCACGCCCAGTGCCAGCGTTACAGTCATGATGGCCGGTAATCCCTCCGGTATCGCCGAAGCAGTGAGGGCGACCGCCATCATGAACATTTCTGCAGGCGCATGGCCGCGCCACACGGTGCCAAGTAGGTAAGTCCCAGCAGAGGCAGCGAGAATGACGATAGCCAGCATGCGGCCGAAGTTATCGATCTGACGCAATAAGGGGGTGGACAGACTCTGGATGCCTTCCAGCATCTGGTTGATTTTGCCCAGTTCGGTTGCAGTACCGGTCGCCACAACGATACCGCGTGCCTGGCCGTAGACTGCCAGGGTGCCGGAATAAGCCATACTGAAGCGATCTCCCAGCGGAGCATCGGGTGAAGCAGCTTCGGTATGTTTTCCGACCGGCACAGACTCACCGGTCAGTGCGGCTTCCTCGACGCGCAATTCCTTGACCGAGATAAGGCGTAGATCTGCCGGTACCCGGTCGCCGGAAGCAAGCAGAACCAGATCACCCGGTACCAGCTCAGATGCATCAATTTCATGGCGAATACCCTCCCGGATGACTGTGGCATGAGGTGACAACATGGCACGGATGGCATCGAGGGCATCCTCCGCTTTACCTTCCTGGATAAAACCGATGATGGCATTGATCACGATTGCCCCCAGCAGTACACCGGTATCGACCCAATGTCCCAGCAGAGCAGTTACCATGGCTGCGCCAATCATGACGTACAGCAAGATATTGTGAAACTGCATCAACAGACGCATCAACGGACCGCGGCGTTTGGGCGGGGCCAGACGATTCGGTCCGTATCGGTTAAGGCGATGATGGACTTCAGTCGCGGTTAAACCATTTGATCCGGTTTGCAAGATCTGTTCGATTTCTGACCGGCTCAGGGCATGCCA
>JBIQJX010000039.1:0-2315 GCA_044507105.1 Nitrosomonas sp. | reverse complement strand
CTGGTACACCTGGTCACCTGCGTCCGGTTTTACTTTTACGCAGGACGCAGACTTCAGGGAAATGCTGATTTATTCCGTTACTACGAATCCCATGCAGATTACAGCTCTTAGCTGTATGGCAAGCGAGGTGCAGCAGTTCGCAAGGACGTTTATCAGTTTAATCAAAACTTCCCGGAAATATGAGACCGGCTGCGATACTGTGATGTTCAAAAGCTTTAGGGTCTGACGTTCCGCAAACTCGATTTCCGTCAGCATGATGAATAATTTCAGGCCGGAATGCTGTTTATCGTATGTCCAATCATGATAAATATCCGACTTTTTATTTTTTGATAAACAAAAATCCGACGTTAAACGAATAGAGCCAAGGTTTCAAGTTTTGAGTATGGAAAATACAGATCAGGAGAGAATGGGTTTTATGCCGGCTGATATTGAAAACCCTGCCAGATCATGATCTGGTATCCGCGGAACTGGTGGCGGCGCTGTATTCTCAAGCGTAAATCGATTCCGGAATCTGTTTGGCAGCATATCGTGACGCAGTTGTTCTTTTTGCAGGGGTTGACCCGGGATGAATTGACACAGTTACGTCAGTGGACGACCATTTTTCTGCATGCGAAGAAAATAAATGGTGTGCAGGGCCTGGTTATGACCGATGAAATGCGTGTAATGATCGCGATACAGGCCTGCTTGCTGATTCTGAAACTAGATCCGGATTACTATGATGGCTGGGTGGAAGTAATCGTTTATCCGGGAAAATTTATTCTCGATCATGAATATATCGATGAAAACGGTATTGTCCATACTGGGCAGAGGGTAGCTTCCGGCGAATCCTGGCTGGCCGGCCCTGTTATTCTTTCATGGGAAGATGTGACTAATATTCATGGTGAATGGGGATATAACGTGGTGATCCACGAATTTGCACACAAGCTGGATATGCTCAATGGTAGTGCCAACGGTTTTCCACCATTGCATCGTGATATGGATTCGCGGATATGGACAGCAACCTTCAGCGAGGCTTACGCCATTTTCTGTGAACAGGTTGAACGCGGTGAAGTGACAGCCATAGATCCCTATGCAGCCGAGAATCCGGCAGAATTTTTTGCCGTATTGAGTGAAGTCTTTTTCGTCAGGCCGCATCTGACGAAACAGCATTTTCCGGAAGTATACCAGCAACTGGCCGGATTTTATCGCCAGGATCCAGCCGCAAGACAGGAGGCAGGAGGGTGGTAAGTCTTTCAGCTGGGAATAAGAGGGATAGCGATGCGCGCACCGCTATCCGAAAACAGGTAAAGGATGCGTTACCTTCTCTCAGCTCAAAGGTGCCTGTAAACTCGTCATAGGTAATCTCCAGTTTCCTGCCAGACTTGCAGACAATTTGTGAGGCTCTCTCGGCATGGCCAGCCTGGTGTAAAGCTCCCTTATTGCTTGCGGATCAGCCGACTGTTTCATCTGCGTGTCTTTTCGCGCAGTATAGGGCAGCACCGTACAGGAATATCCTCCCATAAAAATGCCGGCCTGCCAGTATTCGGGATCATTCCTGAAATCCGGTCAACCGATCGGTTCAGGCATTGACAAGTACCTTGAAGCCACCGTATGTCATTCGTTTACAATCGAAAGGTTGAGCGCTGGATTTCGTCATTTCCTCCAGACGCGGGTCTGCCATGACCGCCTGATTTACCTGGTCACGATGCGCTTTCGATTTGAAAACAATCCACGAAAAAATGACTACTTCGTCATTTGCAGCTCCTGCGGCATGTTTAAATGAGGCAAATTCTGCCTGATCCAGATCATCTCCCACGCATTCGATATATTCCAGCGCTCCGTGCTCTCTCCAGACTGAACCCGCCAGTTCTGCAATTTTTTTATACTCCTCCAGGCCGCTTTTCGCGAGGGGCAGGACGTAACCATCAATATATTTTTCCATTGTGATCTCCTTGGTAGAAAGACAGTTTCAGAAAGCAAAACTTCACGAGAAGTTTTTGAGCTTTCAGTTACATTGACATCCTGTTCTGTCAGATAGTCGAATGAACCCCCAGGAAATCGATCTTTGAGGAAAATTTTTCTGTATCAACCGATAGTAAGCAGTCTGCTTACCTGGATTTGGCCATTTTCCAGATTAGTTCGGTCAAGTGAATTCCCTGGACTGACTGGTCAGCCTGCGATAAAAATCCGCTTTGGCCGCGTAGACAAGACAAGGAGCCTTGAATGTGTTGTAATCGAGTTAACTCCGGGCACATGACTCATAGCCTGTTGCCCGGCCGCAGGGGCGGTGCGCCGGTTGCGAGACGATTCAGAGAATCCCCGGTAGCATGATTTTT
>JBIQJX010000038.1:0-21807 GCA_044507105.1 Nitrosomonas sp. | reverse complement strand
ACTTCAGCTTTTTAATTTTTGAAATTGCTCGTGGTTTTGGTGCTGTTCAGCTGCTCCCGATTTGCCAGGAGCAGCCTGATTTTAGAAAATTTCAGATTCAATCAGAAATTTTTTTGGCAATATATCAATCGAATGATTGCGGCCGAGGTGTATTGTTATTAGAGGGTGGCAGAATAGGCAGTTTTATATCAGGCTGTTTGCCGGTCAGCGTTTTCAGAAAGGCAACGATACTGGCAATCTCATCTTTACTGAATTCACGGTTCAGCTGAATTTTGCCCATAATTTCCACTGCTTCTTCGAGCGTCTCAGCTTCTCCATCATGAAAATAGGGATAAGTCAACTCGATGTTTCTCAAAATAGGTACCTTAAATACATTTCGGTCTTCTTCTTTTCCTGTGACATCCATGCGCCCTACTGCAGGACTCTTGGTTTCATAAGGTTTGAAGACACCCATTTTTTGATAAGAAGTGCCCCCTACAGCTGGCCCATTATGGCATTGCACACAGCCACTGCCTTTAAATAATTTATAACCTTCCAGCTCCTTTTCACTCAACGCATTTTTATCCCCTTCGAGCCATTGATCAAATTTGGAACCCGGGGTAACAAGTGTTTCTTCGAATTCGGCAATTGCAGTAGTAATCCGGTCCATCGTGACTTCATCTGAGCCGAAAGCTTTTTTGAAAAGTGCACGATACTGTGGTATGGATGCTACTACTTTTTCAGCCATTTCATGAGTAAAAGCCATCTCTGCCGGATTGGCAACCGGTCCGCCTGCCTGTTCTTTCAAATCCTTAGCCCTGCCATCCCAGAATTGAGCCAGATTCATACCCGAATTCAATACTGTCGGGGCATTGATAGGGCCTTGTTGCCATTTATGACCAATCGAGGTTTTAATATTATCAGTCCCCCCCATACTCAAGTTATGGCAGGAATTACAGGAAATGAACCCTGATTTGGAAAGCCTGGGATCAAAAAAAAGCATTTTCCCCAGTTCCGCCACTTCAGGATTATCAGGAGTCACGGCTTTGATAGGCTGTATCGGTTCATTAGCAGCCATTACGAGGGAAGATGCAAATATTGCCCCCAGACTTAATGATAACAGCGAAGCAGTCAGTGCGTGCTTGATCATATTGATACTCTCCTTAAGTTTTGAATAATATAATAACAGCGGTTGTCATGATGCAGCCGCCGACGCCTCGGATCCCTCCCCCCGGCATCCAGGTTTATACAGAAAACAGGATTTCCCCTGTATGATCTCTAAACATTTATTTCTCCGTCTGCAAGGATTCAGGAAACCGGGTCCTGTTTCCGGGTTTTGGCTGACCTCTCCTGAAAACCTGCAACCAGCTCACCTTTCTCCCTGTAACCGGCATCGTTCCCCAAGCCGGTCGCATGCTCAAGCAGACGCGCAAGTTCTGTCAATGCCTGCCGATAAACCTGCCGCTTGAATTCCACGACTGATTCCAGTTCCACCCAGTACTGATTCCAGCGCCAGGCATCGAATTCGGGGTGCGCGCAGGTTCTGAGCGATACATCACTATCCCGCCCCAGCAGGCGCAGTAGAAACCAGATTTGTTTTTGTCCCCGGTAATTTTTACGCCATTCCCGACGTGTCCAGCAAGCCGGCACATCGTAGCGCAACCATTCCCGTGTGCGGCCCAGAATTTCCACGTGAACAGGTTGCAGACCTGTTTCTTCCGCCAGCTCCCGATACATCGCCTGGGTAGGCGTTTCGCCCGATTTTATTCCACCTTGTGGAAATTGCCATGAGTCCTGCCGGGCACGTTTTCCCCAGAAAACCTGATTTCTCGAATTCAGGAGAATGATGCCGACATTTGCTCTGTATCCGTTACGGTCAATCATTCGACTCACCCGTCAATTTAACTTAACCTGTATTATATCGCCGATAATTTTCTATATTCCATATACGATTTGCAGCTGTTATCAAAAGAGAACAAAAGTTATATACAGCCACAACCTCTACCGTAAATTTCTTTAATTCCGGCGGATTGATCACTTCCTGTCGATATACACCGAATCAGGACGATTCAAGGTAAAATTGTTCTATTACCTGCTATGATAATGGAATCGTGTCATGCGTGTTTCGCAATTCTTTCTCTCCACTCTCAAAGAAGCACCTGCTGAAGCCGAACTGATCAGTCACCGACTGATGCTGCGAGCCGGACTGATCAAACGCCTGGGCAGCGGATTGTATACCTGGATGCCTCTTGGTTTGAGAATTTTACACAAGATCGAGCAAATCATCCGTGAAGAAATGAATGATAGCGGTGCACTGGAGCTTCTGATGCCTGCAGTGCATCCGGCTGAACTCTGGCAAGAGACAGGTCGCTGGGAGGTATTTGGCCCGCAAATGCTGAAAATACAGGACAGGCACCAGCATGATTTTTGTTTCGGTCCCACGCATGAAGAAGTGATCGTTGATATTGCACGCCGTGAGATAAAAAGTTACCGGCAATTACCGGTCAACTTCTATCAAATCCAAACTAAATTTCGGGATGAGATCCGCCCCCGTTTCGGTGTAATGCGGGCCCGGGAATTTATCATGAAAGACGCATACTCATTTCATGCTGACCTGGCCAGTCTGGAACAGACCTATCGTCTCATGCAGGAAACGTATAGCAGGATTTTCACCCGTATCGGGTTAAAATTCCGGGCTGTTGCCGCTGATACGGGGGCCATGGGGGGGAGCGGATCCCATGAATTTCATGTGCTGGCTGATTCGGGTGAAGATGCCATCGCCTTTTGCCCTGATTCAGACTACGCGGCCAATATCGAACTTGCTGAAGCTATTCCGCATGGCTGCCCTCGCGAGAGTCCGGCAGGGATGATGCAAAAAATCGCCACCCCTGATCGTAAATCCTGTGCAGAGATTGCAGAGTTTCTTAATACTCCCATCGAGAACACGCTAAAAACCCTGGCTGTAACTGCCGGGGGCCAGTTTTACCTGTTGCTGTTGCGAGGTGATCACCAGTTGAATGAAACCAAAGTGCGGAAAATCCCGTTTCTGAGTGATTTTGAATTCGCCGATGAGGGCAGAATCATCGCCGAAACTGATTGCCTGCCCGGGTATCTCGGTCCGGTTGGTACAAAAGCTCGAATCATCGCCGATCATGCTGTACTGGAAATGAGCAATTTTGTTTGTGGAGCAAACGAGAAAGATTACCATTTGGCGCACGTGAATTTCGAACGCGATCTACCCTTGCCCGATCAGGTATTTGATCTTCGCAATGTTGTAGCGGGTGATCCTTCACCTGATGGAAAGGGAATACTGGAGATATGCCGGGGAATCGAGGTTGGGCACATTTTTCAATTACGTACTAAATACTCTGAAAAAATGAGAGCAACTTGTCTGGATGAATCCGGACAGGCTAAAGCAATGGAAATGGGGTGTTATGGCATCGGTGTTTCACGGATCGTTGCCGCTGCTATCGAACAAAATTATGATGACCGAGGCATCATATTTCCGGCAGCGATTGCTCCCTTTCAGCTTTCGATCATCCCGATCGGCTACCATAAAAACTCGCATGTCCGGGCAGAAGCAGAAAAAATCTATCACGCCTGTCGTGCATCAGCTATCGAAGTGTTGCTGGATGATCGTGAGGAAAGGCCAGGAGTTATGTTTGCAGATCAGGAACTGATTGGAATTCCGCATCGAATTGTTATTAGTGAACGGAATCTGCGAGATGGAATAGTGGAATATCAGAGACGACAGGATAAAACATCCCGCATGCTCCCGTTGCAGGAGATAGTTTCGGTCATCAGTGGAATATGTGGTGGTTGATCAGTTTGCTCTTATTTTTCACACCAGGGACAGCCTTGGCAGGTGCACAGCTTTATGAGCCGCTATCAGCCAGTACACAAACTGTTTTACAACAGGCTGTCAGCGACCGGGCTGTATCGGTATTTGTCACCCTGCCCCATTCCGAGGCAGAAAGCTGGCTGAATATCATGGCCGCGCGTTTGCAAAAACGCATACCGGATATCGATGAGCGTAAAGCCTTTCTGACCACCGTCCACTATGAAGCTACCCGCGCCGGTCTCGATCCCGAACTGGTACTGAGTATCATCCAGGTCGAAAGTAATTTCAGAAAATACGCAATCTCTTCGGCCGGTGCGCGCGGCTACATGCAGGTCATGCCATTCTGGGTTGATACAATTGGTACCCCGGAACACAACCTGTTCCATCTGCGCGTCAATCTGCGTTACGGATGTACGATCCTTCGTCATTATCTCGATATCGAACAGGGTGATTATTTCCGGGCTTTAGGACGATATAACGGCAGTCTGGGAAAAGCCGATTATCCCGATCGGGTTTTCGATACCTGGCGCCGTTACTGGACCTATTCCGCACTATCAGAAGAATAGTTACACTCTGAATACCATGCCAATTATTTATTAGGGAACCCGGTTGAAGAAATAATTCTGCCCCGTGGACGGGACATTACATTACGCATTGGATTCCACATCTGGCACATCCTCCGGGCGCACAAACAACCCGGCTGCTATGACTTTCAGCGGGTATCAATAAATGCTTCGATCTCTGAACGCGTAATCAGTCCGATTTTACGAGCGGCAGGTTGACCATCCGGATCAAACAGATAAGTACTTGGCAGCATTGATACTTCATCCCCAAGCTGAGCAGCTGTTGCTCTGGTTCCCAATACAATCGGATAAGGAATAGTCATTTCTTTCACAAATTTCATGACCACCTCTGCATCATCGTACTCCATGGCGATACCGATAATTACGATATCCCTTCTTTCATGAAACAATTCAGCCAAATCCGGAATTTCTTTTAGACAGGGTGGGCACCATGTCGCCCAAAAATTGATCAGGACCCATTTCCCCTTGTAGTCTGATAAAGTATGCGTATGACCTATACTGTCTTCAAATCTGAAACCGTATGCCTCAACTCCCCTGACAGGAAAACCCAGAATCAGAACGACCAGAAAAACGGTTATCGACTGTTTCGTCAATTCTATATGTAGAAAGAAATATAACGTGTGATGGCTTCGCGGTGCGAATACTGGCCGCATCCCCTGTCACAGAATAAAACGCCCTGTATTCGTACACGCCATTATAAAATACTTTCGTTATTATAAACTGCCATGGTCTCGAAGCCTAAACTTGCGGGTGTGCCCTTTCCAGGCTGCTATGTAGTTTGTTACATGCACTCAGATAAGCTTTGGCGGAAGCTGCAATGATGTCCGTATCCGCTCCATGGCCGTTGGCGATTCGGCCGGCCTTTTGTAAGCGCACGGTTACTTCCCCCTGAGCATCCGTTCCGCTGGTGATACTGTTCACAGAAAACAGCTGCAATTCGGCTTTACTGTTCAGTATTTTCTCGATCGCCCGAAACGTAGCATCCACCGGGCCGCTTCCTTCCGCTTCTGCCTGTTGCTCATTGCTCCCCTCAGCGATCACCACCCGAGCGAAAGGGATCTCGCCGGTTTCACTGCGAGCAAGCAGAGAAAGCAGTCGATAGTGCTCTTCTGGAGTATGCACCTCATCTGAGACGAGTGCATGCAGATCTTCATCGAAAATTTCGTGTTTTTTATCGGCCAGATCCTTGAAACGCATAAACGTGGCATTTAGCCTTTCTTCTGACTCCAGCTCGACTCCCAATTCTTTTAAACGATTGCGAAATGCATTCCGACCGGAATGCTTGCCCAGCAGCAGTTTGTTTGCACCCCAACCGACATCCTCTGCACGCATAATTTCATAAGTTTCACGATGTTTGAGCACACCGTCCTGATGAATACCTGATTCATGGGCAAAAGCATTGGCACCGACAATAGCTTTATTAGGCTGGACCGGAAACCCGGTAATACTCGAAACCAGCTTACTGGCAGGCACGATATGGGTGGTATCGATACGCGTATCGCACGGGAAATAATCCTGGCGTGTACGTACTGCCATCACAATCTCTTCGAGAGCAGCATTACCGGCCCGCTCACCCAGGCCATTGATTGTACATTCAACCTGACGGGCACCATTCATCACTGCAGCCAGAGAATTGGCCACCGCCAGTCCGAGATCATTATGACAATGTACCGAGAAAACAGCCTTGTCGGAATTCGGAATACGTTCCCGCAAAGAACGGATCAGCTGACCGAACTGCTCCGGCATGGTATAACCCACTGTATCCGGGATATTCAGCGTCCGGGCACCGGCATCGATAACCGCTTCCAGGACACGACACAGAAAATCAGGCTCGGAACGACCGGCATCTTCAGGGGAGAACTCGATATCGTCGGTATACTGGCGCGCCCATTTTACTGCCTTGACCGCCTGTTCGATGACCTGGTCAGGATTCATACGCAACTTGTTTTGCATATGAATCGGGGAGGTGGCAATAAAAGTATGTATACGGGTATTACCGGCTCCATGCAACGCTTCTCCGGTACGATCGATATCTGTTTTGATCGCACGCGCCAGACCACACACGGTGCTCTCCCTGATTGCATCAGCTACGGCCCGTACTGCCTCGAAATCACCATTTGAAGCTGCCGGGAAACCTGCTTCTATTACATCCACACCCATTCGCTCCAGCTGCCGGGCAATACGTACTTTTTCTTCCCTGGTCATAGAGGCACCCGGGCTCTGCTCACCGTCACGCAAAGTCGTATCAAAAATAACCAAACGCTCTTTCATTGTTCAACTCCATTACTTTTCTGGCTGAAACTGGAAAATTGGCTGGGCTACCAGCCTTTAACTTCAAAACAAATTGGAAAAATGAGTGGAATATTAGCGCCCAAGGCGCAGCAGTCGATCAGCCAGACGTAATAAAGCTGCCAGACAAAAGAGAGGAAAAGTCAAGGAGATTGGGGAAAGCTGCATCATGTAGATAAATATAAAACGTTTATCGACATTCCGCAACAGTGGATATCAAATATCTTTACGGGATTCACTACGCTTTCTGTTTTTAACCAGTCGCCATATTCGCATACCATAGCCGGACAGGGCATAAATCAGAAATAATCCAAACAGTACAAGCGGCGGATGACTGGGAATTAAAACGAAAAAGAACAGAAGCAACAGTAATACAACGAAAAACGAAACTTTTCTGTGCAGATTGAATTCTTTCCCGCTGTAATAAGGAATATTGGTTACCATAGTTAATCCCGCAAACAAAGTCATACTCCAGGCCAGCCATCTGATATCGGTTCCAGCGACCTGGAAATCCAAAGCTACCCAGATCATACCGGCAATCAGTGCGGCGGCAGCCGGGCTTGGCAGCCCCTGGAAAAATTTCTTATCGATTACTGTAATTGTTGCGTTGAAGCGGGCCAGACGCAACGCAGCGCAGGCACAATAGATGAAGGCTGCAATCCAGCCCAGTTTTTCCAGATCTTTCAGCGCCCATTCATACATTACCAGCGCAGGAGCCACGCCAAATGAGACCATATCCGAGAGACTGTCGTATTCTGCACCAAATTCACTCTGGGTATGGGTCAAACGTGCTACCCGACCATCCAGTCCATCAAGTACCATCGCCACAAATATGGCGACAGCAGAATGTTCAAAACGGCCATTCATCGCTTGCACGATTGCATAAAAACCTGCAAACAATGCGGCGGTCGTGAAGAGATTGGGAAGCAGGTAAATGCCTCGCCTCCTTAACCGCACATTCATGGCTGACTGTTGATCTGAATCAGATTCCTGCATAATAAATGCAAATTTCAGCCGAGAACCATCAGCGAAACTCCGCCAGTACTGTGCGGGTAGCATAGACTTTATCCCCAATGCTGACATTGATTTTCGTCCCGGGTGGAAGATAGACATCAACCCGCGAGCCGAAGCGGATAAAACCAAAACGCTGTCCCCGGGCAAGAGGTTCCCCCGGACGGACATGACAGACAATTCGTTTTGCAATCAAACCGGCTATCTGTACGCAAGTTACATCCTGCCCTCCATCGGCTCTGATCCACAGAGCATTGCGCTCATTTTCAAGAGAAGCTTTGGGCAAACTTGCATTCAGGAAACTGCCGGGAAAATACCATTGATCGCGTATATCACCATCCACCGGGCTACGATTCGAATGTACATTAAATACATTCATGAAAACACTGACTTTAAGTGCTTCACGTGTCAGATAAGGATCCTGCACCTTCTCTACGGCAACGATACGCCCGTCAGCCGGAGACAGCACGGCGCCGGCAAGATCTGGAATAACTCGTGGGGGATCCCGGAAAAACTGCAGAACGAATAGCGCAATCAGCCAGAAAGGCAGTGCCCACAGCCAGTCTGCAAAAATCTGGACAAGCAGTGCAGCGGTGAACGCTCCGGCAATGAAGGGCCAGCCTTCACGCGCAATAATTGGATGAGGATAATGGGCAGTCGACATATACTTAATTCTTGGCCTGATCGACCAGCTTGTTCTTTGTAATCCATGGCATCATACCGCGCAACCTGACTCCGATCGTTTCGATCGGATGTTCAGATGCGAGACGGCGACTCGACTTGAGCACAGGAGCACCAGCACGGTTTTCCAGAATGAATTCACGTGCATATTCACCCGTCTGAATCTCGCGCAGAATTTTACGCATTTCATTACGGGTAGCATCGGTAATGATACGAGGTCCCCTTGAGACGTCACCGTATTCTGCATTATTGGATACAGAATAACGCATGTTGGCGATACCACCTTCATAGATCAGATCTACGATCAGTTTGACTTCATGCAGGCATTCGAAGTAGGCCATTTCCGGTGCATACCCCGCTTCGACCAGGGTTTCGAAACCTGCCTGGATCAGTGCGGTCAGCCCGCCGCACAACACCACCTGCTCGCCGAACAGATCAGTCTCTGTTTCTTCCTTGAAAGTCGTTTCGATCACTCCACCCCGGGTACCTCCATTTGCCGCTGCATAAGACAGTGCCAGATCCAGCGCCTGGCCGGATGTATTCTGATGAACAGCGATTAAAGATGGAACGCCGCCACCCTGGGTATAAGTCGAGCGCACCAAATGACCTGGTCCCTTGGGCGCAATCATGATGATATCCAGATCATCGCGGGGAATGATCTGTCCATAATGAATATTGAAACCATGAGCAAAAGCCAGTGTGGCGTTCTTTTTCAAAGCCGGTTCAATTTCAGACTGATAAATAGAGGCCATCTGCTCATCAGGCAGCAGTAACATTACGACATCAGCATCTTCGACTGCAGCTCCCACCTCCTTCACAGTCAGACCGGCCTTTTTTGCTTTGTCCCAGGATGAGCCATTCTTGCGCAGGCCGACGACAACCTGCACGCCTGAATCATTCAGGTTGTTAGCATGTGCATGACCTTGCGAGCCATAACCGATAATGGCTACTTTCTTTTTCTTGATAAGAGACAGATCCGCATCTTTATCGTAATAAACTTTCATTATCTCCCTTCCAGAGTATTATGGGCAGCCGCATCAACGGATGGGCCGATCGGTGAAATCAGAATCCGTCTGACAGATTCTGATAAAAATTCATACCTTTAAAATTCGTTCTCCACGGCCGAGGCCTGAAGCACCTGTTCTGGCTGTTTCCAGAACGAGACTGCGTTCCACTGCCTCTAAAAAAGCATCCAGTTTTGAACTGGTACCCGTGAGTTCTATGGTGTAGGTTTTGTCGGTAACATCAATGATATTGCCCCGAAATATATCGGCAAGCCGTTTCATTTCCTCTCGATCCTTGTCCACAGCCCTGACCTTTACCAGCATGAGTTCCCGTTCGATGTGATCTCCATTACTCAGATCGACCAGTTTAACGACCTCAATCAGCTTGTTGAGCTGCTTGGTGATCTGCTCGATGACTTCATCCGACCCGGTTGTGACCAGCGTCATACGAGATAATGTCGGATCTTCAGTGGGCGCGACTGAGAGGGATTCGATATTGTATCCCCGTGCAGAAAACAGACCAGCTACCCGTGACAGTGCGCCGGCTTCATTTTCCATCAGTAAAGAAATTATATGTCGCATGCCGTTACACCAAAATCATTTCGGACAGGCCTTTACCGCCCGGCACCATGGGGAAAACATTCTCGGTCTGATCGGTAATGAAATCCATGAAGACCAGCTGCTTCTCCAGTCTGAAAGCCTCTTTCAATGCACTCTCGATATCTTCCGGTTTTTCGACCCGAATGCCGACGTGTCCATAGCTTTCAGCCAGCCTGACGAAATCGGGCAAGGCATCCATGTAGGATTCAGCATAACGATTACCGTGAAAAAATTCCTGCCACTGCCGTACCATCCCCATATAACGGTTATTGAGATTGATGATTTTGAGTGGTAGATGATATTGCTTGCAGGTAGACAGCTCCTGTATGCACATCTGAATACTTGCTTCACCGGTAATACAGGCAACCGTACTGTCCGGATTCGCCATCTGCACTCCCATGGCCGACGGCAAACCAAATCCCATGGTGCCAAGGCCGCCTGAATTGATCCAACGGCGCGGCTTATCGAATTTATAAAACTGCGCTGCCCACATCTGATGCTGTCCGACATCAGATGTAATGAATGCCTCCCCCCCGGTTATTTCATATAGTTTTTCCACTACCATCTGAGGCTTGATGACATTGCTCGAGCGATCATATTTCAGGCAATCACGTGTACGCCATAACTCGATTTGCTCCCACCATTTCAGCAAATCATGTGCGTCAGCTGTCTCCTTGCCGGCTTTGAGCAGCGTAATCAATTCTTTCAATACCTCGGATACACTGCCTACGATCGGGACATCCACCTTGACGCGTTTGGAGATCGATGAAGGATCAATATCAATATGAATGATCTTCCGCTCTTCACTGTAAAAATGTTTGGGGTTCCCGATAACACGATCATCAAAACGAGCGCCTACCGCAATCAGAATATCGCAGTATTGCATCGCCATATTAGCTTCGTAGGTACCATGCATACCCAGCATCCCAACGAACTGCCGGTCAGTGGCAGGATAGCCTCCGAGACCCATAAGTGTATTTGTGCACGGGAAATTCAGCATCCGTACAAATTCTGTTAGCTCTGCCGCCGCATTATCCAGAATCACACCCCCACCGGAATAAACCATGGGGCGTTTTGCATTGAGAATCATCTGCACCGCTTTCCGGATCTGCCGGGTATTTCCATTGGTCACCGGCGCATAGGAGCGCAGGGAAACAGCGGTTGGATAAATAAATTCCGCTTTCTGCTGCGTGACATCTTTGGGAATATCCACTAAAACCGGTCCGGGGCGTCCTGTAGATGCAATATAGAAAGCTTTTTTGATGGTCGAAGCCAGCTCTGCCACATCTTTTACCAGAAAATTATGTTTGACACAGGGCCGCGTGATTCCCACTGTATCGACTTCCTGAAATGCATCCTGGCCAATGGCAGCCGTCGGGACCTGCCCGCTGATGATCACCAGGGGAATCGAGTCCATATAAGCAGTGGCGATACCCGTTACCGCATTCGTGACCCCGGGACCGGAAGTTACCAGGGCTACACCGACTTTATGACTGGAACGAGCGTAACCATCCGCTGCATGGAGGGCAGCCTGCTCATGGCGGACCAGAATATGCCTGATTTTATTCTGTTTGAATAATTCATCATAAAGGAATAACACAGCGCCGCCGGGATAGCCAAAAACATGACTGACTCCCTCCTCCTGCAGACAGCGTATCGTAATTTCAGCGCCTGTCAGCTCAGTACTCATACCAGGGAATTCCCAGATTCAAAATAGTTCTTTTTCATCTCACCATCAACCATCAGCAATCCCGGACAAATTGCCAATCATCAAGTCAAAAAAATATTCCACTTTCACTCCGGATCAGACCAAAATACAAATAAAAAAACAATCACTGCTTCTCCTCAGCAGAGAACAGCGTTTTTGTTTTACTTTATGACGGCAAAATGGGTAAGAGAGCCGGACCTTCAATGATACCCCTATATACTACTAGGAATTTATATTTACTTCCTGCAAATATCTCATTACTGTTCAAATATCCCAACACTCTGGATTATCCATTCGTTCCCCCTACCGTCAACCCCTCTATCCGCAGAGTAGGCTGTCCGACACCCACCGGAACACTCTGCCCCTCCTTACCACAAGTGCCCACTCCCGGATCAAGCGCCAGATCATTACCAATCATGGAAACACGAGTGAGTACATCGGGACCGTTACCGATCAGAGTAGCCCCTCTTACCGGATAAGTAATTTTGCCATCCTCGATCATATAGGCTTCTGCGGCGGAAAACACAAATTTGCCGCTGGTTATATCAACCTGTCCGCCGCCAAAATTTACCGCATACAGGCCATGCTTCACAGATGCAATGATTTCCTCCGGCTCCCTGTCACCATTCAGCATGCAGGTATTAGTCATGCGTGGCATGGGGATATGAGCGAATGATTCACGACGGCCGTTACCGGTGACCGCCTGTCCCATCAATCGGGCATTCAGATTGTCCTGAAGATAGCCTTTGAGAATACCGTCCTCAATCAGCACGGTACATTGGGTGGGATTGCCCTCATCATCAATATTCAATGATCCCCGGCGATCACGCAATGTGCCATCATCGACCACTGTCACGCCCCTGGCTGCCACCTGTTCACCGATACGGCCGGAAAAGGCAGAGCTTCCCTTGCGGTTGAAATCAGCCTCAAGACCATGGCCTATTGCCTCATGCAGCAGTATACCCGGCCATCCGCTTCCCAGGACAACTGTCATACTTCCGGCCGGCGCAGGCTGTGCTGCGAGATTTGTCACTGCCTGCTGAACTGCCCGGCGCGCATAGTCCTGTAAGATTCCATCCGTAAAATAAGCATAATCGAATCGCCCTCCTCCTCCCGCGACTCCCTGCTCCCGTCTTCCGTTCTCTTCGACAATAACTTGCAGCCACATACGGACCAAAGGGCGCACATCAGCTGCAAGCAGGCCATCACTGCGTGCAATCATGACCACCTCATATTCGCCAGCCAGGGATGCCATCACCTGAATGACACGTTTGTCCTGTGCACGGGAAAACCCTTCGAGCTTCTCCAGCAATTCGATCTTATCTGCATCCTGGCAGCGGATGATGGGATCCTGAGGCTGATAATACAGTGCCTGCCCGGTAGCATTGTTCGATAGGGATGCCACATGGGCGTGTCCACTGCCCTGATCAGCAATTGCGCGTGTTGCCTGAGCTGCCGAAATCAGCGCCCGGCTGCTGATATCATCCGAATAGGCAAAGGCGGTTTTTTCACCACTGACCGCGCGCACTCCCACTCCCTGATCGATATTGAAGCTGCCTGATTTGACAATACCTTCTTCCAGCACCCACCCCTCTGATCGGCTGTACTGGAAATAAATATCCGCATAATCGATACGGCGGGTAAGAATCCGGCCGAATATATCCTGCAGCTTGCCTGTGTTCAGCTCATACGGCGTCAGCAGATACTGGTCCGCTATCGTAAAAGAATCAGTCATTGCGAGATCGGTTTTTCCGCAGTCAAAATATATCAGTAAAAAAAGCTACAGCTGCACCATAAGACAACCGGCAGCAGCTGCTGAAACAATGATAACCCGAACAGGCCAACATTGCTTCAGCAGGGAAGCAGACATCGATGCTCCAGCGCAGGCAGACTCGCCCGTACACTCAGCTGATAGGCACGATCGATTTCAGCCACTACCACCCCGGGTCCGCGCGGCAGGCGATCAAGGACTACCCCCCAGGGATCGACAATCATACTGTCGCCATTCGTCTCACGTCCGTTAACATGAAATCCTCCTTGTGCCGGTGCAATTAAGTAGGCCTGGTTTTCGATCGCACGGGCACGAATAAGTGTCTCCCAGTGGGCTTTTCCCGTAATCGCTGTGAAGGCAGCAGGCGCAAGAATGATGTCCACCTTCCCCATTATGCGGTAAAGCTCGGGAAAACGCAGATCATAACAGATCGACAATCCCATGCGGCCGAACGGGGAATCCAGGACGACGACCTGATTGCCAGCGTCGATCGTTCTTTCCTCCGCAAAATTTTCATTGCCCAGCGCCAGCCCGAACAGATGAATCTTGTCGTATCGTGCCACCTGCTGACCACGTTCATCATAAACCAGACAACTGTTATAAACCTTATCAGGCGCAGATGAAACCAGCGGCACCGATCCCCCCACCAGCCAGATACCGAAGCGCCTGGCAGTTTCACTCAGGAAATTCTGGATTTCTCCTTCCCCGGGATTTTCACGCACTGCGATCTTATCGGTATCTTTCATTCCCATAATACAAAAATATTCCGGCAATACTACCAGCTTGGCCTGTTTTGCTGCCGCTTCCTCGATCAAACGGAAAGCCTCTTCCAGATTGGCTGCCACACTGGGACCGGAGGCCATTTGTACGGCAGCCACCTTCACCGGGGCATGGGCATCTGCGCCCACTGAAGCCGTTTGAGCAATACCGGAATCAATCAACATGGTTTTCTCCTCTCCGGCACCCACCTGATCTGATCCCCGCAAACAGCAATACCACCTGTAATATTATTATCAGGCTGCTCACGATCAATCACCTCCCTGTCAATTCATCTTTAAATTCTGGAGATCCGTTTCCGGATTTTCCGATTTTTTTGCCGCCCCCGGTTTATGGTTATGTAAGCTATTTTATAAAACCGGATTACCGATCCTACTGCGGATTGGCTTCCAGCTGCGGCTGAATTTGCGGATGATCCCTCCCGCTATTCTTGTTATTCAGTTTAACTACGATCGGTTCACTCCAGCTGCCGGTGATGGTGTACTCATTGAGCAACACTCGATCAAAAGGATCCTGCAAGGTTTGCGTAGCAATCATGGCCGCGATTCCTGCGATTGGTGTTGCCAGCCCGAAAGAAGGAAACACCTTCAGATTCAGGGATTGAGTCTCTTTTACCAGGTCCCATTCTCCTTTCAGAAAAAGCTCCGCCGCACTGCCGGTAATATGCAAATCATCAGCTGAAGCAATACCATTCCTGATATTTATATTGCCATGAAAATAATCAAATCCAAACCCTTTTCCAAATACATCATAAAAATCGAGCATCAGTCTGCGCGGCAATGATTTCAGGTCAAAAATTCCCAGTAATCTGCCGATTCCCGGTTTCAGCCCGGTAAATTGTCCACGCCGGGCTGTAATATCCAGAGTACCGGATAAAGAGGGAAAATCGACCGAGAATGGTTTTCCTGTCCAACCCAGATTACCTTCCACTACCCCCTCCCCGCGGGCGACACGACCCGGATAGCCATGGCGTTTGAGAAATTTACCAATGTTACCGGACTGCAAGTGAATATTACTGTATACCCGGAAAGGCGGTTTGTGATTCTGCCATATTCCATTGGCCTGCAGCCTGCTGTCAGGATGTTCGATATCCAGGTTTTCGACCTGCCATCCCTCTTGTTTCTGTCTTGCATCAAGCTTCAACTGACCCAGCAATACTCCTTTAATAATCAATTCATCGGCTTCGATATCGACGGCTGGCCAATTCCGGGGAAGATCATCTCTAGGGGATGGGGAAACGGATTCCGGCACTGCTTCGGGCATCACCAGTCTGCTCAGGCGTGCCACGACTCTCTGGGGATCTGTTTCATACCAGTCTATTTTGCCGGTGACCTCCTGGCTGGAGACCTCCATCTGCCAGACTTTTCCCTGTTTATTGATCGCTAAGGTACTGTCATTAAAATAACTGCCCAGAAACTCGAATTCGCCGATCTGCAAATCAAACTGCGCCGACTCGGTCAAGAGGTTATCCAGCCCTCGCCCGCTATGAAGGTCGGGCGAAGCGATGGCACCATGCTGTCTGAACAGTTCCCGCCATTGATCCCATTCCAGTCTCGAAACCCTACCCTTGATGCGGGTCACCTGATCTTGCGGTAACGCACCGTTTCCTCCAAAACTGATCACCCCGCGTACCGGATGATAATGATGGGCTTTTTCCCGGATCCGCTGAAATTCTGCAGTTACAATATCACCATAACGGAAACGGACCCGGTCATCCCGGGGGCGAGTGAAATATTTTTCAAAACGTACAGGAACGATTTCTGCTGCAGTTTTGGAAAAAGGTGCCGGCAAAGCTGATTCAGCACCTTCCAGCAGAGATTCAACTACGATACCGATTTTGTTTTGTTCGATATTCATTCGGGCCTGCCAGTTTGTGCTCCCTCGCATGGAACGTGTCCATAGCTGGGACAGATTCACCGGCTCAATCGAGGCATCCGTCTGCAACAAGTCGAAATTGGCACGCCCGCTGGCGGTAATCCGCACGCCACCCTCCGGCAGGGGGGTGGAAAAAATTTCTACCGGGCCACCCAATGTCTGGGCATGAAAGTGGTCCAGGGTGACACTGGAATCGGTAAAAACCAGCGCGCCATTGACCCGATACAGATCGGGAACATAGCGACCGAAATCGATCCTGTTATCGATGAACTGATAGCGCCCCTGCATTCCGGTTATAGAGAATGCTTCCTGACCCGCTGACATTGTCACATCGGCCTGCAGCCGGCCCTTTCCGGAAACTTCGGTCTGGCTTAGCAATTCCCCGGCGTGCAGATTCAGAGGCACTTTCTGTATTAAAGCAACAATCTCCTCGCTTTCCCCTTCCGCTGCTCCTTTTATCCTGATCACCGGATTCTCTGCATAGAGATTACCGGCCTGCAGTATAAGGTTCTGTAATCTGATGCTGGAGAAATTTGCAGCAGGAAGGGCAATATGCAGAGAACCGTCCTGCAGCGACACGCGCCCGGCAGTTACGGAAAGCGCCGGCCAGTTATCCGACAGCCTGATAACTGCATCCCTGATACCGGTTTGCGCCTGTATGGAAAGCCCTTCCTTCTCCCCCGCTGTAAACTGACCATTCAATATACCCTTGATGTGAAATTTTGCATCATTCAAACGCCCCGCACTCACTGTTTCATTGATAGGATCGGCTACAGCCTCGCCCGCAATCCATGCTATCTGCCGCCCCAGATGAACCACATCGGCCTGTGGCAGTTTGCCGGTCAGATTGATCTGTCCGGGCATATCTTTGCCAAAAGTATAGTGACCCTGAACGGTTCCATTGACTCCATTGCCGGAAAAAACGATATCATTGAATTTCAGCAGCGCCACTTCGTGATCAGGAGATATCTTCCAGTCCATCCGCCCGGTCAGCGTATCGAACAGGAGTTTACTTTCGGGCTGTCTCGCCTTGCCTATCTCAAGATTTTTTGAGGCCAAAAAGATGGAACCCCCTGTTTCAGTTGCATCAATAATGCCGCTGACACCTGTGAACGAGGGATATCCACCAAAAGACCGCACAGCAAGATCACTGAAACCGGCATTTACCTTAAAAGGCGGATCTTCGGACCAGGAACCTCGCCATTCAAGATTTACATGTTTCACCGTTCCCCCTGGAGATAAATCGGATAAAAACTCACGCAGCGAATCTTCCACTGGCAGATAAGCCGTCAGTCTCATCAATATATCGATATCGAGTTCATCTGCCTGCAGGTTGTGTTGCAGAAGTTCGCTGTCCCTCCGGTTCTCTACACGCCAGGATAAGGTAGCCGGAGGCGTAAGGAATGAATCTTTCAGGCCAACTCTGAAATGACGGGCAAACCAGGTTTCATTCGTATTATCTGCCTCTTCTGTTTTGCTCCACCCCCAGCGTCCTTGCAATTTATCCATTTCCAGCCAGGGTAAATGTTGTGCAAAACGAATCGCTGTATCGTGCAGATGAACATCCGCAATCCATCTTGTGGGATTACCCATATGAATATCTGCCCACGCACGTATACCGCCTTTCCCGCGTTCAAATATCTGCTCACCGGGCAATACAGCCCACTTTTGCCAGGTGCCAAGATCAATGCCCTGCAACTGAATGAATAAACGCCCTTCCCATGCTGACAATGCCTGAACAGAATCGCCGGTAAACTCTCCTCGAATATCAACCCGGGAAGCGAGCGCCTCTGATGGCCGTGCCTGCAGCCCAAACCGATGACGTCTGCCGCCCCGTCCGTTCTGTAAACGCAGATTAACCGACTCAAAATAAAGCACGGGATTTTTCCGCAGGTCATCCTGCCAGTAAATGAGGGCCTGATTGATAATTAATCGTCGCTGACGCAGGAGCCAATCGAAAAATCCACCCTGCTGTTGCGCCCCATTCAGTACGACACCGGCGATATGCAGGTGCCCTTCTGTATCCCGGCGCGTTACCAGAGCGGGCCGGTCAATCATAATTTCATGGAAATTGAGCTCACCGCGCAATACTGATCGCCATGAAACCGTACCTTCTATTTTCGGGAGTACCAGTACCGGGTTACCATCCGGATCAGATACTCTGACACCCTGCAGTGATAAATGCGGACGCAATCCATCCCAATTGGCATGGATGTTATCAATGTGAACCGGCTGTCCTGCCATGCGGGTAACGGCAGCAGCAATGTCATAACGGAATTTCCCGATATCGGGTAATAACCAGTAACGTAACGTGAGCAGCAACAGGGAAGTAAATATTATTCCCGACAGGAGACCCCAACCAGCCCAGCGAAAACAGATTGCACAGCTGCGTAAAAGGAAATACGGCATAGACCGGTTCGATACAAAATCAGAATGAAACCTGGGTACTAGTGTTGCGAAGATACTGTTCCAGACAGGATAAACATCGCGAATGTTTGATTTGCTGACTTAAAATAGTTCTTTTCATGAAATGGTAATTTTTATCTCTTTCACCGGGATTTTTGCTATCTATCAGCGTTATCCCAGACTGGTAAGCGATCCCTATGGTTTCCCGGATAATAATAATCAAATGATCATTCATTACAGAAATCCCGACACGAGACGAGTTCCCGTTTCTTGTAAAGATATCGGCATTGGCAGGCTGTCGGTGTGTCATCAGCAGAGAGGATCTGCAGAAACAGTCTTTTCGTATGTTTCATTTATATCGGCACCCCAGCATCGGACTTCATAATATGTCCACATCTTCCGATGCATTTCAGGCAGCCGCCATCCTTGACAGTGTCCTGCCTTACAGCCGGTACCTGAAAAGAACCCTGGAAAGTGAGCCCGGACTCCGGGAGGCACTCCTGAATCAGCTGCAACATCCTTTCACATGGGAAGAAATGCTGACCTTTTTACAGAGCCAATCCAGGGTTATAAGAGATGAAGCCAGCCTGCACAGTATGCTGCGACAACTGCGCAAGCACGTCCTGCTTCGTCTGGCCGCACGTGATCTGGCAGGATTTGCTGATCTGAATGAAGTCATGGCAACGATGACTGCCCTGGCGGAAGCAACCATTCGCCTCTCACTGGAGTATCACCACGGGTGGCTGGCACAGCCCGGGCGTTTTGGGCAACCCACAGGAGAAAAAACCGGCACAGCACAACAGCTGCTGGTCGTAGCCATGGGCAAGCTGGGGGGGGGGGAACTGAATGTATCCTCTGACGTAGATCTGATTTTCATTTATCCCGAAGATGGTGAAACAGATGGGGTGAAATCTATTGCCAATCACGAATTTTTCGTCAGATTAGGACGAAAACTGATCGCGAGCCTGAATGATTATACCGTGGACGGCTATGTATTTCGTGTTGATATGCGATTGCGTCCACATGGTGAGAACAGCCCGCTGGCTATCAGCCTGCCCATGCTCGAGGATTATTTCGTTACACAAGGTCGTGAGTGGGAACGCCATGCCTGGATCAAAAGCCGGGTAATTGCCGGCTCATCGGTGGCCGAGGCAGCACTGATGGAGCTGATTGTACGCCCTTTTGTATTTCGCAAATATCTGGATTTTGAAGCTTACGAAGCAATGCGCAGTCTGCATGCGCAATTACGCAAGGAAGTCGATCGGCGCGAGCTGCACGATAATATCAAACTGGGCCCTGGCGGCATCCGGGAAATCGAATTCATCACTCAAGTATTTCAGCTGATTCGGGGCGGACGCGATGCGGATCTGTGCATTCGACCTACACTGGCCACCCTGAAACGCCTCAAACAGAAACAACCGCTTCCGGGGCAAACTATCGAAGAGCTGATCGAAGCTTACTGTTTTTTGCGCAAACTCGAACATCGTCTGCAATATCTGGATGATCAGCAGACCCAAAACCTGCCCCAAAATCCCGAGGATCAGACGTTGATTGCAAGAAGCATGGGGTCTTCTGACTACAGCGGTTTTCTCCAGCAGCTCAATCTTCACCGCCGGAATGTCGCCCGTCATTTTGAACAGATTTTTGCTGCTCGCCGTAAAACGGCTGGCCACGATACGCAGGCTCAGATCAGACTGGAACACGCCAATGATCATGAAACGATAGAGGCTTTCCGGAATCAGCTGAAAACACTGGGATATATTGAACCCGGCAGAATTACCGGTCGGGTTCAGCAATTTTACGACAGTACTTTTTTCCGGCAGCTGCCTTATGCCAATCAGGAACGGATATTTGAGTTAATGCCTACACTGATAGAGATCATTGCACAATTTCCGCCGGTAGAAGTCACATTGGAGCGTACACTGCAATTACTCGAAAAAATCGGCCAATATTCGGCTTATCTCGCTTTGCTGCAAGAGCACCCGCAAACCTTGCCGCGTATAGCCAAACTGGTCAGCGTCAGTCAATGGGCGAGTGACTATCTTGGCCGGCACCCGATTCTGCTGGATGAACTGCTTACCCCGTCAGGATTACACACGCTGCCTGACTGGGCGGCACTCAAAACAGAACTGGTCCATCAATTGCACCATGTCAACATCCCGAGAGTCCAGATAGTTGAATGGCAAATGGACGTGCTGCGTCACTTTCAGCATGCGCAGGCATTTCGATTACTTGCAGTCGATCTTGAAGGAAACCTGCTGCTGGAAACACTCAGTGATCATCTGACCGAACTGGCTGATCTCATACTCAACAACGTTTTGCAGCTCGCTTGGCAGGGATTGAAAAAGAAACACCGGAAGGCACCTGTTTTTGCCATCATTGGTTACGGCAAACTGGGCGGCAAGGAATTAGGTTACGCTTCCGATCTGGATATTGTGTACCTCCATCAGGACGACCACCCTGACGCACTGGAGGTCTATACCAAGCTTGCGCAAAGTATCAACACCTGGCTGACCAGTCATACCTCAGCGGGCGTACTTTATGAAACGGATCTGAGATTACGCCCCAATGGCACCAGCGGGCTGCTGGTGAATTCCATCGAAGCCTTCGCGCAGTATCAGCACGAGCAGGCCTGGGTATGGGAACATCAGGCACTGACACGCGCGCGTTTCGTCGTGGGTGATCAGCAGGTGGGCGAAATATTCGAGCAAATGCGGAAGGAAATCCTTTGTCAGCCACGCGATCTGGCAGAGCTGAAACAGGATATCCTGATGATGCGCACCAAAATGCTGGATGCCCATCCCAATCCCACCTCATTATTTGATATCAAGCATGACCGCGGCGGTATTATCGATGTGGAATTCATCGTGCAGTACCTCGTGCTGGGTTATGCACACCGTTACCCGCAACTTACCGGCAATATTGGTAATATCGCGCTGTTGAAACTGGCAGGAGAACTCGGATTGACAGCCGCCGAAAAAGCAAACAATGCGCTCAAAGCCTATCGTGAATTTCGGCGCATGCAGCACCAGTTAAGACTTAGCGGCGTGCCGGAACCTGCTGCTGCAGCGCTTCCAAAAGATATCTCCCAAACATTTGCGCGGATTGCAGATGACCGCTTGTGCGATGCGCGTCAGGCGGTCTTCCAGTTATGGGAAGACGTCTTTGGAGTATAAAAAATATATCCGGCTTGAAGACAGTAAGTAATACGGGGAGAGATAATTGCTGGGGTGGCTGATGGGACTCGAACCCACGACAACCGGAATCACAATCCGGGACTC
>JBIQJX010000105.1:0-3210 GCA_044507105.1 Nitrosomonas sp. | reverse complement strand
TAGCGCAATCTATAACTCTCGCCACAAATCAGCACGATATCAGCTGGGTGCAGCAGTCGATTCAACAGGACAGAGGCCCGGGCATTTAGTCCATGTTGTGATGAGATAAAGAAATAAATTAAATAAAGAGGGATTTCTTGTTAAACGAAACTTTTCGGGTATAAAATCCGGTTATACGAAATATGCTTGGAAGATTATCAATGATTGAACCTACGGAAGAAACAATTCCAAGCTTACTGCTAAAAAATATACCGCGTGAACTTGTCATGGGCCTTGAAGAAGCCAATATGGTTGGTGCTCAGCGCGCCTATGCCGCCGCGCGCGGTATGGATGACAGGCATTTACCCAGTGTAGTGGGTTGTTTGCGCCACTTCCATATGAATGAAACATTTCATCGAACGCTCTCTGTCGCGGGAGCATCTCCGTCACCTCTCTGTGGCAATCGTATCGTTACAGGTCGGATCGGTATCTTTACTTTGGCACGGCTCAATATAAAGCATGGGGTCTGGAATTGCGGGCGCCGCAGTGAAACTCGCCGGCAGATGTCTCTAGCAAATGCCGCTATTGAGCCACTGGTTCAACCAGAGCTCTTTTCTGACTATGTAGAGCCATCGGAAGCAGTTGTATTTGTCGTAGCCTGCTTCGCAGGATCATTACACAGCCAACCACACATACCTCTTTCAATAGAAATTGCAGTTCCGGACCGATACATGCGAGGCTGGCTTTTCCGGGAGCCAATTGATATATTCCTCAGGCGATACGGCCACAAACCGATGGCGGGACAAGCTGATCTTGCCGTACCAAGACTGAAAAGAAATATTGGCAAACACTTGGGTGATGATGAGATAACCCCATGAGCAAAGATAGAGTACAAGGATTTCAGAAGGAACGACTAAGCCAGGTCCTGGTTGCCCGTCGTTTAACGCAAACTCAACTGGCATCGATGGTTGGCGTCTCACCCGCTACCATCAGTAAATGGCGTTCAGGGACACAAGCGCCTGAGCGGGATACACTCAATCGTCTTGCATCAGTAGTAAACGTCATGCCGGAATGGTTTACCCGGCGGATCACTGCAGGAATTTCTCCTCCCTTATTCCGCAGTAATGCATCGGCACATGCTGCAGCGCGCGCAATGCTAGAGGCTCGGCTCGAATGGGGGCAGGATATTGCGATGGCGCTAATGGAATTTGTGGACTATCCGAATTTAAATCTGCCAGCTCGTAATTTCACTGACCCAGAAGAGATTACCGATGAAGATATCGAGATGGCAGCTTGTGATTGCAGAGATGCATGGCGCTTGGGCCGTGTTGCTGTCCAGGATCTGGCCCTTGCAGTAGAAAGTGCCGGTATTATCTTGATTCGTGAGGAAACCGGGGCTGCTCAGATTGAGGGACTTTCAGCCTGGAGCACCGTTCTTGATCGTCCACTTATTCTGCTGTCCGCTGATAAAAACAACGGATATCGCAGTCGTTTTGATCTTGCCCATGAGATCGGGCATCTCGTTCTGCATCGCCACGTTCAACGTACAACGGATAGTGCTCGCCATAAGCTGATGGAAAAACAGGCGCATCATTTTGCTGGTGCGTTCTTACTGCCAGTAGAAACATTTGTATCAGAAGTACGTTTACCTGTCAGCTTGGATGATCTGTTGTTTCTGAAGCACAGGTGGGGTGTTTCGATAGCAGCAATCATCATGCGCTTGCATGCCCTGGGGCTGTTGAATGAAGAAGATAAGTTGACACTCTTTAAACGGAGATCTGCCCGGTGGGGGGCCAAGCCAGAGCCTGGATTTAGTGACCGTGAACCTGAGCAGCCCCGTTTACTGCGTCGTACTATTGATCTGTTGGTGGATGAGAATATTATGCCGCTGGCAGCCATTCCAAAATATATCGGTCTGGCAGAGATTGATATTGAGATGCTGGCAGGATTACCTGAAAAATATTTCCAGAGAAAGGAAAATATTGTTCCATTCGCTAAATTGCGGGCAGGCCCATCTCATAATGCGAAACGGGCTATGCGGAATGGCACAGTCCTCCCATTTCGCAGTCCCTCCAAGAATTAAGCCGTTTTTTAACTGCTTAAACTTCTCCTACAGCCATCGTCGCACTGTTTCATTTTTTATTTCATCGTATGGGGTTTCTGAGACCTGGGTTGTTTCCCTTGCGGGAAGAACGAGCCGGAACACTTTATCATCAATCTCCACATCATAATGCGGGGCTAAGTATTAATGGATAACGACAAGAACGTAATGATACTCAGATATGAAACATTCTTTTAGCGGCTGGCTGAATGGATTTCTGGGGGTCATTATTTTCAGTGGCTCGCTACCTGCCACCCGCGCTGCGATAGCTGATTTCGATCCGGTGTTCCTTACGGGCGGGCGAGCTACCATTGCAGGCATACTGGCACTACTGATACTGAGTTTCATGCGATCCCGATCCCCTTCGCGTAACGATCTGGCAAGTTTGATAATGGTGGCAGCAGGTGTCGTAGTCGGATTTCCCCTTTTTTCAGCGATAGCATTACAGCATATTTCCGCAGCTCGATCTCTCGTCTTTGTCGGTATATTGCCGCTGGTTACGGCAATTTTTGGCGTGATGCGCGGTGATGAACAGCCCGGTCCAATTTTCTGGGTGTTTGCCGTTCTGGGCAGTATCTGCGTGATGGGTTTTGCTCTGATACAGGGAACAGAGGCCTCTCTACAAGGCGATATACTGATGCTGATTGCAGTCGCGATTTGTGGTTATAGCTATGCCGAAGGTGGCAGACTGTCTCGCCACATGGGTGGATGGCAGGTCATTTGCTGGGCGCTGGTATTATCACTGCCGTTGATGGTAACGCTGGCAGTAATAACCCGGCCGCTGACCTGGCAGCATATCGGAAACCCGGCCTGGATCGGATTGATATATATTTCTCTATTCAGTATGCTGATCGGATTCTTTTTCTGGTATCGCGGTCTGGCAGAAGGTGGAATTGCCACAGTGGGACAATTGCAGCTTCTTCAGCCTTTTTTCGGCCTGGTACTGGCCGCAACCCTGTTGCAGGAATCCATAGACAGGCTGATGCTTGTCACAATGATTGCAGTCGTATTATGCGTGGCAGGGGCGCGTATCTTTGCTGCACGCTCATAGTTTTAGCTGGAAATACAGTTGTATAAATCCTCATCTATCAGGTCGGTGTGGATAAAGGCAGCACATTCACCCTCAATCA
>JBIQJX010000037.1:0-22426 GCA_044507105.1 Nitrosomonas sp. | reverse complement strand
GGATTCTGGTACGGCGCACCCTGCAAAAGTGGAAATATCCGCCAGATAAACAGCCCGAGGCTATCGAGCTGGTGCTGACACAGGCGGAATCATTATCGAATGCCTGGTCTCCAGCCGGCTGGCCTGAAACAGCAATTCTACCTGCTTCCCCCTCAAGCGAAAAACGCAGGCACTACCTCAACCAAACCGGCCGGTAATATAATCCTCAGTCTGTTTGTTCTTGGGTTTGATGAAGATGGTATTAGTGATACCGAATTCGATCAGTTCTCCCATATACATATAGGCGGTATAGTCAGAAACTCTGGCGGCCTGCTGCATGTTATGGGTAACAATCAGGATGGTGACCTTGTTTTTGAGGTCCGAAATCAATTCCTCGATGCTGGCAGTTGCGATGGGATCCAATGCAGAAGTGGGTTCGTCGAACAGCAGCATTTCCGGATCGGTCGCCAGTGCACGTGCGATGCACAACCGTTGTTGCTGACCACCTGAAAGGTTGAAAGCAAGATCGTTGAGCCGGTCTTTGACTTCTTCCCATAATGCAGCGTTACGCAAGGCATTTTCCACTTTCTCTTCCAGAATTGAACGCCGTTTGATCCCTCTTATTCTGAGACCGTAGGCCACATTCTCGAAAATCGATTTGGGAAAGGGGTTGGGTTTCTGAAATACCATGCTGATCCGCATTCTGACTTCGATCGGATCGACCTCCGGCGAGAGGATGTTTTCGTTGTCCGGATGCAGAATGATTTCTCCTTGGTAATGATTGTCCGGATAAAGATCATGCATACGATTGAAACACCGGAGGAAGGTCGATTTTCCACAGCCGGACGGCCCGATCAGTGCGGTCACCTGTTTTTCATGTACGACCATATCGATATTTTTGAGCGCCTGATAATCGCCGTAATAGAAATTCAGGTTGTTAACTACCGATTTGTGCATGGCTGGCAGGGCATTACCCGGTTTATAGGTTTGCATGATTTATTTACCACTTGATTTTCTTACGCAGGTGATAGCGCAGATAAATAGCCAGCCCATTCATCAGCAGTGTCATGACAACCAGTACCAGACCGGCAGCTGCTGCATTGAGCTGGAAAGCTTCTTCCGGCCTCGAGATCCAGTTGAACATCTGAATCGGCATGACGGTAAACGGTGCCATCAGCCATTCAAAAGATAAAAACGGAAATTCACTCTGGATGGGGGAAGGAGGCAGAAAAGCGATGAACGTCAGCGCCCCGATGGTGATGATGGGTGCAGTCTCTCCGATCGCCCGTGCCAGTCCGATGATGACACCCGTCAGAATACCGGCTGCAGAATAAGGAAGAATATGATCCGCCACGGTCTGCCATTTAGTCGCCCCCAGGGCATAGGCGCCTTCACGGATGGTGACCGGGATCGACCGGATGGCCTCGCGCGTCGCCACGATAACAATCGGCAAAATCAGCAGCGCCAATGTCAGGCCGGCTGAAAGAATGCTTTGTCCCAACCCGAATTGGTAAACAAACAATCCCAGCGCCAGCAGCCCATAAATGATAGAAGGCACGCCTGCCAGATTGGTCACATTGATTTCAATGATTTCTGTCAGCAGGTTTTTCGGTGCATACTCTTCCAGGTAAACACCAGCGGCCACCCCAAGCGGAACAGCGGCGGCTGCAGTAACCAGCATGACAAGCGTTGTACCCACCCAGGCGGAAAGAATGCCGGCTGACCCGGGGCGACGTGATGGAAAAGAAGTGAAAAATTCCCAGGACAGACGTGGCAAACCGTCTATCGCCATACTCGCAAATAAGGCAGCAAATGTCAGAATGGCGATCATCAGGGCGATGATGCCTGCCACCAGGAACAGCACATCCCAGCGCTTGTGATATGCGATGATGGCACGTATTTCATTCAGATTCTCAGTATGTTTCATTGGAGTATCAGTGATTGCAAATCATCCTGTACAGCAACCGTTTTCCAGGAAAACCGGAAAATCATCAGCAAGGAAGACAGGGCAGTATCAGTAAATTTCCCGGTAACGCTTGCGCAATATATGTCCGAGGATGTTAAAAACCAGTGTGATCAGGAGTAACGTCAGTCCCGCTGCAAAAATCGTCTGGTACCCTATGCTGCCATGCGGCAGGTCACCCAGGCTTACCTGAACGATATAAGTGGTAATAGTCGCTGCCGGCTCCATGGGATTCCACACCAGATTCGGCTGCATGCCCGCCGCAATGGCAACCACCATGGTTTCACCCACGGCACGGGAAATACCGAGTATGTAAGCCGCTGCAATACCGGACAGGGACGCCGGCATCACAACCTTGATGGCCGTTTGAAAGCGTGTTGCGCCGATGGCATAGGAACCCTCTCGCAGGTGCATGGGCACCGAACGCATCGCATCCTCAGTCATTGAACTGACGTAGGGAATGATCATGATTCCCATCACCAATCCTGCGGACAAAAGGCTGAAACCGGGCAACTCAGGCAGGATCGTTTGTAACAGGGGCGTAACAAACAACAGGGCAAAATATCCGTAGACAACTGTTGGAATCCCCCCCAACAGCTCAAGGAGCGGTTTGGCCACCTCTCTGACTGCGAAGGGAGCAAATTCAGAGAGATAAATAGCAATGATCGTACCCAGCGGCAGCGCTATGACAAGTGCAACCGCGGAACTGACAGCCGTCCCCGACACCAGGGGGAGAATCCCGTAATGGGCGTTATCGAACAGCGGTGTCCATTGCGTATCCGTCAGAAATTCCCACACGGAAACGTGCTCAAAAAACACCAGCGACTCTGAAACCAGCAGATAAATGATGGCAAAAGTAATGAAAACAGAAAGGAAAGCTGCCAGAAACAGCAGCATTTCTATCACTCGCTCTTTCAGATGCCGCTTGTAATCGTAACGTAAGCTTTTGGGTGAATGAGCGATACCAGAGGCATCTTTGGTATGGGGGATGGGCATTCTCATCGCCTAGATATCAACATGGAAATTGGAAGAAGGCCATTGTAAAAACCAATTATTACAGTTTGATGAAAATATAAATACAAAGACAGAACCACCCTCATCTCACCCCTAAACCCATGGTGGATTCATGTCGATATTACGTGCTGCATCACGCAGTTGTTGAGACTGGAGCAAACCTCATGACATTGAAAAATACTATAGAAAAATTCAGCGCTTCCCTGGGAGATCAGGAATCGGTGCTGGACAGAGACTACCCGAGAATTGCCGGACAGATACAGTTACTGTGGGGCTATCCGGAATTCCACCGCTATCTGGAGCGATTGCTGGTAATGGAAAAAGAACGGGAGCGGAGCGGTTTCCCGCCCGAAGTGATGCTGGAACTCAGCCAGCTCCAGGAAATTCACGAACATTTATTCCCCGGGAAAAATCCCGGTTTATAGCTGAAGCCCCGGTATCAGGGGGTGAGTAACAAATCCTGTACTGACCGTCCCTGTACCGGGACGGTCGTGCTGATATCATGAAGTACAGGAAATTCAGGCGTTTTCAAAATTAAAACCTTACAACGCTGGGGGAAACCCTCAGTCAGCCTGTTTTCTGAGGAAAGCGGGAATATCCATCGGGTCCATGCCGGCCTGCTGCATAGCCGTCACCGCCGCATTGCTTCTTCTCCCTGTTCGCATCACAGCAGGCTCATCCACCTGATGAGCGGAGGCCCTGTCATCTGTTCCGGTACGAGTATGGATCACTGTCAGGGGCCTTTGGGCCTGCTGAGAGATACTGCCCAGGCCGGTCGCCACCAGCGTTACCCGCAAGTCGTCATCCATATTTTCATCAATGACAGTACCGACAATTACCGTTGCATCTTCTGCCGTCATTTTCTTGATGGTATCCATCACTTCCTGTACTTCGCGCATTTTCATGCCTGAACTGGCCGTTATATTGACCAGTACACCTCGTGCCCCAGTCAGCGTGATTTCTTCGAGCAGCGGACTGGCCACGGCCTCCTCTGCTGCCACCCGGGCACGGTCGACCCCACCGGCAACTGCAGAGCCCATCATCGCCATCCCCATTTCCGACATAACGGTTTTCACATCCGCAAAGTCCACATTGACGAGCCCCGGGCAATTGATAACTTCCGCAATACCCGCCACTGCGCCGTACAGCACGTCATTTGCCGCTTTGAAAGCATCCAGCATACTTATATCATTCCCCAGCACCTGCATCAGCTTATCGTTGGGAATGACGATCAGTGAGTCGACATGCTGTGCCAGCGCCTCCATTCCTGCCTGTGCCGCTTTCAAGCGCTTGCCTTCGAAGGAAAACGGTTTGCTGACCACAGCCACGGTCAGAATACCCATTTCTTTGGCGATTTGGGCCACAACTGGCGCTGCCCCCGTGCCGGTACCGCCCCCCATTCCGGCAGTAATAAACAGCATATCGGCACCCTGAACTATTTCTGCGATGCGATCCCGATCTTCCAGCGCTGCTTCCTTGCCGACCTCCGGATTGGCACCTGCTCCCAGTCCGCGGGTAACGCCGGTGCCAAGTTGTAACAGCGTCGGTGCACGATTTCCCTGCAGAGCCTGAGCATCCGTATTCAGGCAAATGAATTCAACCCCTTTCACTTCATTCTGAATCATATGATCGACAGCATTACTGCCACATCCGCCGATTCCTATGACCTTGATGATTGCTTCCTGCGGTTCGGTGTTCATGATCTCAAACATAGTGTCTCTCCTGTGTATAGGGTGAATTTTCAAATAACATCCTGTTGACAAAACATTCTTCAAATCCGGTTAAAAATTTTCCTGGAACCATCCTTTCATTCTTGCCAGAATCTGTCTGGCAGAACCGCTCTTCAGTTTTGTCTGATGGTGATGAAGGCGATCTTCCATACCTGCCATTACCAGGCCGATGGCAGTGGAATATCTGGGTGTCCGCACGACCTCTTCCAGACTGCCGTCATAGGCGGGCAGTCCCAGACGTACGGGCATATGAAAAATCTCCTCGCCCAGCTCAACCATACCCAGCATGGAACTGCTGCCACCCGTGATAACGATTCCCGACGAGAGCAGCTGCTCGAAACCGCTGCGCCTCAATTCCGCCTGTATCAGCAGATAAAGCTCTTCCACACGAGGTTCTATCACTTCTGCCAGGGTTTGCCTGGACAGCGGGCGAGTCCCACGATTGCCGACATCCGGAACCTCCACCATTTCACGAATATCAGCCAGCGTGCGCAAGGCGCTGCCATAACGGCATTTAATGTCTTCCGCATCCTTGGTAGGCGTACGCAGCGCCATAGCAATGTCGTTGGTGATCTGATCTCCTGCTACCGGAATCACTGCGGTATGTCGTATGGCGCCATTGGTAAACACTGCGATATCGGTAGTTCCTCCTCCGATATCGACCAGACATACCCCCAGATCTTTTTCATCCTCGGACAGCACTGCCTTAGCTGAAGCCAGCGGCTGCAGCACGAGATCCCGCACTTCCAGTCCGCAGCGATGAATACATTTGGCGATATTCTGAGCGGCCGATACCGCGCCCGTCACGATATGCACCTTGACTTCCAGCCGGATACCACTCATCCCGACAGGCTCGCGCACATCCTCCTGACCATCAACGATGAATTCCTGATTCAGGATGTGCAGTATCTGCTGATCGGCCGGGATATTAACGGCTTTCGCAGTTTCCATGACTTTTTCCACATCTGCCTGCGTGACTTCCTTGTCCTTGATTGCCACCATGCCGTGTGAATTGAAGCCCTTGATATGATTGCCGGCGATACCGGCATAGACCTCACTGATCCGACAGTCCGCCATGAGCTCGACTTCTTCGAGTGCACGCTGAATGGCGCTGACGGTCGCTTCGATATTGACCACTACGCCTTTCTTCAGCCCTCGTGACGGATGACTGCCCAGGCCGATAATTTCAAACCCGCCTTCGGGCTTCATTTCAGCGACGATGGCCACGATCTTCGATGTGCCGATATCAAGCCCGACAATCAAATCCTTGCCTTCCCTGGCTTTACTCATTTGAAAATCTCCCCGATTTCATAATTACCATGTTGTGCCTGATCGAGATGATGTGCGCGATACATCTGACGACATGCGCACAGCAAATCCGTCGGCATAACGCAGATCCACATAGGCAGTGTCTCCATACTGACTCAGGTTTTCGTCATACTGTGTACGGACTGCGATATAACGTTTCAGACGCGATTCGATCTGCTCTCTTCCCAGCTTCAACCAGGTCCCCGTATTCAACCGGATATGCCAGGCATGCCGCGGCGTCAGAATCACCTCCATGACAGTCTGTCCGGCCGACTGCAGCAACTCGTTGAAAATACGATACTGACGAGTAATTAGCTGGCTGCTTTTATCTGGTCCCGTGAATACCGGTAAAGGAGTGTCATCTGCCACAGCATGAAATATTTCTCCGTTCGTATTGACCAGTGCCACTTCTCCCCAGTGTGCCATCGGGATATGCTCTTCCAGTGATATATTCAATGCCGGCGGCCAGCTCCGCAGGATTTCCACTGACCGGACCCACGGTAATTCCATAAAGGCATTACGCAAAGCCTTCAGATCGATTGTCATAAAATTCCCATGCACTGTATTGTGTATGACTTGTTCGATCTGGTCACGGGTGGTATGCATCAAGCCCGTATACCCGGGCTGGATCTGGCTGATACCTTCCACTCGAATCTCTCTCAATGCAAAAAACGGCAATGTCAGCACGCGCGTTCCCACGACATATATCGTCGCCAGCAAAACGCCTGTCAGCAGTATATTAGCCAGAAAATTCAGTGCCTGATGGTCATTCCACATACACGTCTCTTCAGCAGTTCAGGCCTCTCGGCCGGCGCAGCACACAGATGCATCACATCCTGCCTTTGCAGGAAACCGGATGCAAAGACCGGATTTTCATGAATATTCATGGGGCAGGCTCAGAATTTTCATGACAAGTTCATCAAAGGAAATGCCGATGGCTTTCGCCGCCATCGGCACGAGGCTGTGATCAGTCATCCCCGGTGAAGTATTAGCTTCCAGGAAAAAAGGCTGTTCACGGCTGTCCAGAATCAGATCCACTCTGCTCCAGCCTGTACATCCGAGTACCCGATGCGCATGCAGTGCCAGAGTCTGGATACGGGTAGTTAATGGATCCGGCAGGCCACTGGGGCAGGTATAGCGTGTATCTGCTGAAAAATATTTGGCCTGGTAGTCATACAATCCTTCTGACACATCGATTCGTACCAGAGGCAGCGGCACCTCTCCTAAAATGGCGGCAGTCAGTTCAATTCCCTGAATAAACTGCTCGGCCAGTACAAGTGAATCATGTTCTACAGCAGCTCGATAAGCCGCCTGAAAATCCTGTGCGTTATCAACTTTGCTCAGCCCGATGGTCGACCCTTCGCGAGCAGGTTTGATGATCAGCGGCAACCCCAGTCTGTCTGCCGCCTCCTGAAAGCTGCTGCCGGCATCCAGCATCATATACGCGGGTGTATCGATGCCTGCCGCTTGCCAGATCATTTTTGTACGCCATTTATCCATTGCCAGTGCACTGGCGAGAATCCCGCTGCCGGTATAAGACAGCCCCATCAGTTCCAGTGCACCCTGAATCGAGCCATCTTCTCCATAACGGCCATGCAGGGCGATGAAGACCCGGTCGAACCCTTCCTTCAGAAGGTTTTCCAGCGGCTGGCCGACCGGATCAAAGGCATGGGCATCAACACTGTTTCGTTGCAGTGCCGCCAGTACGGCATGACCGCTTTTCAGAGAAATGTCACGTTCAGCAGAACGTCCTCCCAGCAGTACTGCCACTTTTCCAAAGTCACTTGCCTGCATACTCGTGTCCTTTTTCCTGGCCGATAATACGGACTTCCCTGATCAGCCCGATGCCCGTCTTCGCTTGAACAATATTCTGCACGGTATTGATTACTGTTTCTATTTCGGCAGCAGTGGCATGACCACAATTGAGAATGAAATTGGCGTGTAATGTGGAAATCATTGCGTCACCGATACGCAGCCCTTTCAGGCCGCACTGCTCGATTAGCCGGGCGGCATACTCCCCCTGCGGATTGCGAAAAACGGATCCCGCACTGGGAAATCCCAGCGGCTGGCTTTTGATGCGTGAAGCAAGCAGTGTCCTCACAGCCAGACGCGATGTTTCCTTCTTACCCGGTCGCAACCGGAACCAGCCGCCAGCAAACCAGCTTTCCGGTATATCTGCTGGTAACGGTCCGCGCAGCCCGACCTGTCGGTAACTGATACGGTACTCATCCGATAACCGTTCACGCAATATGCCGCGGCGATCGATCGTTTTAACCCGTTCCACCAGTCCCCAGGTTTCGGAGCCGTAACAACCCGCGTTCATTGCCAGCGCGCCGCCGATAGTACCGGGAATACCTGCCAGGAACTCTGCACCGGTCAGATTGTGTGATGCAGCGAATTTCGCCAGTTTGGCGCAGGAGATGCCCGCATCAGCGTAAATCAGCCCGCCGGCCTCATCCCGTTCGATCAACGTCAACTCATTGAGTTGTGCATGCAACGATACGACCACGCCTGTTATACCCCCGTCCCGGACAAGAAGATTACTGCCCAGTCCGATCATGACAACCGGTTCGTTCTCCGGCCAGAAACGCAGGAACAGAGCCAGATCCTCGATATCTGCCGGCTGGTAAAAACTGGCGGCATGGCCTCCGGCACGCCACGATACATGCCGTTTCATCGGTTCATGCTGGCGTAATTCACCGCGCAACCTATGCGTATCGATGGCAGGAACCAATATCTGCGCGTCCGGGGAGCTCATGATATCGCCTGATTTCCTGATACCGATCTCAATCCCTGTTTGCATACTGCTGCTTCACTCAACCGTTTATCAATGCCAGTTCCATTATCGGCTCTGCCAGTACGGAGGCTGTTTTGCCAATCGATCCGGCGCCCATGACCAGTACGACATCACCATCCTGCACGACAGCATGGACCGCATGGTTCAACTCGTCGACCCGCCCTACATAAACAGGCTCCAGTTTTCTACTCATCCGGATTGCCCGTGCCAGAGATTTGCTGTCAGCTTCAATGACAGGTGGCTCACCCGCGGCATACACTTCAGTCAGCAACAGTACATCTGCACTGGACAGTACTCTAACGAAATCTTCGAATAAATCCCGCGTACGACTGTAGCGATGCGGCTGAAATACCAGCATCAGACGGCGACCGGGGAAAGCGTTACGTGCGGCAGCCAGTGTGGCTGCAATTTCTGCAGGATGATGACCATAATCGTCAACTAGGGTAAAGAAGCCCCCCTGAAGCAAGGGTATTTCGCCATACTGCTGAAACCGTCTGTCGACCCCGCTGAATCCGGCCAGTGCTTGTGTCATGGCCTCATCTGATACTCCCAGCTCGTTGCCGACGGCAATGGCGGCCAAGGCATTCAGTACGTTATGTCTGCCTGGAAGATTGAGCGTGACCTCCAGTGTACGTGGCGAACCGTTCACACCGATGTGCGCGAGAAAATGCATCCTGCAGTGATCCGCGCGTATTCCGGTCGCGCGTATCTGTGCCTCCTCAGACACACCGTACGTCGTAACAGGTTTTGTGACCATCGGTATGATGTCACGTACCTGAGGATCATCCACACACAGCATGGCCATGCCATAGAAGGGAAGGTGTTCGATGAATTCCACGAAAGTCTGTCTGAGCCGGACAAAATCATGCTCGTAAGTACTCATGTGATCGGCATCGATGTTGGTCACCACGGTCAGAACAGGCTGCAGATAGAGAAACGAAGCATCGGATTCATCTGCCTCCACCACGATAAACTCCCCTTTTCCCAGCCGGGCGTGGCTATCCACTGTCTTGAGTCTGCCGCCAATTACGAAGGTCGGGTCCTGTCCTGCTTCCGCCAGAATGCTGGCAACCAGACTCGTCGTTGTGGTTTTGCCATGAGTGCCGGCTATCGCAATACCCCGGCGCAGACGCAGCAATTCCGCCAGCATCATGGCACGGGGCACTACCGGAATACGACACTCGCGCGCGGCAATGACCTCCGGATTATCCGCGCGAATAGCAGTCGAAATAACAACTGCATCTGCCGACCGGATATTCTCAGGCGCGTGGGTGTGATGAATAACTGCCCCCAGACGCTGCAGGCGCCTGGTGGTCACACTGCTGACCAGATCAGAACCACTGACCCGGTAATCCAGATTCATCAGAACCTCGGCAATACCTCCCATTCCCGAACCGCCGATACCGACGAAATGGATATGTCTGATTTTATGCTTCATCATTAGATCCCAGTAATTGATTACAAGCTTCAGCCACCATCCGGGCAGCCTCGGGTACAGCCAGAGCGCGTGCATTCATTGCCATTTCCTGTAATTGTGAGCGAGTACAGGCCATCAACCATTGCGCCAGTGCAGATGCAGTCAGCTCGGTCTGCGGCCATAAAACAGCAGCACCGCGATCGCTCAGGAAGCGGGCATTGGCCGTCTGATGGTCATCCACTGCATAGGGATAAGGCACCAGAATGCTGGCCACACCGGCGGCCGCCAGTTCGGAAACAGTTAATGCGCCGGCACGGCAGATAACCAGATCACACTCTCTGTATCGAATGGCCATGTCATCAATAAAAGCGACCAGATGTCCTGTCACACCATGAGCGACATAGGTCTGTTCCAAAGTATCGAGATGAGCTTTCCCCGACTGATGCGTCACCAGCGGACGCTGCTCTTCGGGAATCATACTCAAAGCGTGTGGCAGCACGGTATTCAGCACCTGTGCACCAAGGCTGCCACCGATCACCAGTATTCTCAATCTGTCCGTCCGCTCTGCATAACGTGCTTCCGGTGCTGGAAGCCGGGCGATCTCCGGCCTTACCGGATTACCGGTAATCCGGATTTTATGCTCAGGGCCCGTAATCGCCCCCGGAAATGCCAGCAGTATACGGTCAGAAATTTTTGCCAGTACTTTGTTGGTCAGGCCGGCTATCGTATTCTGTTCGTGAATCAGTAGCGGTTTTCCGAGCAAAACAGCCATCATCCCTCCTGGAAGCGCCGGATAGCCGCCCATCCCCAGTACTACATGCGGGCGCTGCCGGCGCAGGATCCGGAAGCTTTGCCAGAACGCTTTCTGCAGGCGCCAGGGGAGCAACAGATGATCCCGCAGTTTCTTTCCCCGCACTCCTGAGAAGCAAATCGATTCGAGAGGAAAGCCATGCCGGGGCACCAGTGCTGCCTCCATCCCGTTACGGGTCCCCAGCCATATCACCCGCCACCCCTCGTCCTGCATGTAGCTGGCTACGGCAAGCCCCGGAAACACATGTCCCCCTGTACCGCCAGCCATGATCATGATCGTGCGGGACAAGCTACGGACTCCACGTACGAGATATTCCCCTGGTCGTCATCTCTATACCTGCTCATACCCTCAGCCCCTGACGCTTCTGCCGGTTTTCCCGATCGACCCGCAACAGTACGGCGATCGCAATGCAATTGACCACGATACTGCTGCCTCCATAGCTCATGAACGGTAATGTCAGGCCTTTGGTAGGCAGCAATCCCATGTTCACCCCCATGTTAATGAAAGCCTGCAAACCCAGCCATACACCGATGCCCTGGGCCACCAGCGCACCAAAGTGATCATCCAGCAGAGCAGCGGTACGGCCGATCCTGAATGCACGAATCACCACACAGGCGAACAGCAGCATGACAGTTACCACACCCGCAAGCCCGAGTTCTTCTGCCAATACTGCGAGCATGAAATCAGTATGGGCTTCCGGCAGATAATGCAGTTTTTCCACACTACCCCCCAGCCCGACTCCCCACCATTCCCCGAGCCCGAATGCAATCAGCGCATGGCTGAGCTGATAACCTTTATCAAACGGGTCTGCCCATGGATCCATAAAGGCAATGATGCGATCCATGCGATAAGGCTCGAGAGAAATCAGCAGAATCAATGGCAAGGGAATCAGGCAGGCAAGAATCAGAAACAACTTCAGACTCATGCCTCCCATGAACATGATGGACAATACGATAGCGATGGTTACTACCACTGCCCCGTAATCCGGTTCCAGCAGCAACAGAACAGCCACAGCCGTCAATACGCTGAGCACCGGCAAAAAACCTTTAATGAAATGATTCCGGCAAGCAGCTTTACGCACCACATAATCAGCCGTAAAGATTAATATCAGAAACTTCATCAGCTCGGACGGCTGAAAATTGACAGGGCCCAGCGGAAGCCAGCGGTGGCTTCCGTTAATTTCGCGACTGATACCCGGAATCAACACCAAAATCAGTAATAAAATACCTGCTGCAAGCAGATAAGGACTATATGCCCGCCATTTATACAAAGGAGCCTGGAAGGCCAGTAATCCCAACACAATTCCCAGCAGCATATAGGCACTTTGCCTGATCAGATAATAGTAGGTGCCATTCGAACCATGCTCCGATTCAGCGATCGCAATCGAAGCAGAATACACCATGACCAGCCCCAGCCCCAGCAGCAGCAGAACAGTCGCAACCAAAGGCAGATCCAGGTCAGGCTGAATTTGCTGATTGTGAGAAACAGGCGAACTCATCATAAACTTAATGACATGTCTGTACGGTGAGTATGAATTTACGCTCGATGGCTCTGACGGCGGCTGTAAAAACTTCCGCCCGATGAATATAGCTCTCGAACATATCCAGGCTGGCACAGGCCGGAGAGAGCAGTACGGCATCCCCGGATTCCGCCAGTAGAAAACTCATCCGGACGGCCTCTTCCATGGTCACCACCTGATACACTGGCACCCCGTGATCATTGATGATCTGCAGGATTTTTCCTGCATCCCGTCCCAGTAATACGACCCCCCGCGCATGGCCGGCCACCGGCTGTATCAGCGGAGAGAAATCCTGCCCCTTGCCATCCCCGCCTGCGATCAGAATCACATTTCTATGAAAACCATTCAGCGCAGCAACGGCTGAGCCAACGTTCGTGCTTTTTGAATCATCGTAAAACGACACGCCGTTGAATTCGGCAATTTTCTGCATACGATGGGGCAACCCCCTGAAAGCACGCAAGGCACGTAACAGAGGTTCGAAAGGTAAGGCAACAGCTCGACACAACGCCAATGCAGCCAGCGCATTAGCGGCATTATGCAATCCTGTAACAGCAAGCTCGCCCGCCTTCATCAGACGGGTATCGCCTTGGGCCAGCCATACTTCTGATCCATCCTGCAACAACCCAAATTCCTCATCAGAAGGGGGCGCGGTCAGACCAAAGGTCTGCTGTCTGCTGTCTGTATGCGCCATGGTTCGTACCCGGGCATCATCCCGGTTAAGTACCTGCACCCGGTTATTGCAATGCCCATTGAAAATCCTCGCTTTTGCCGCAGCATATTTTCCGATGTCATCATACCGGTCCAAATGATCCTCGCTCAGATTCAGAACTGCCGCTGCATCAGCCCGCAGACTTTTGGTGGTTTCCAGTTGAAAACTCGAAAGTTCGAGCACCCACAAATCCGGCCATTTTCCCGTATCCATCCTGTGCATCAGCGCATCAAGAGCAGCCGGCCCGATATTCCCCGCCACTTCCACATCCCAGCCGGCATGCTTCGCCATGACACCCACCATGGTCGTAACCGTAGTTTTCCCGTTGGAACCGGTGACCGCCAGAATTTTTGTGCCCTGGGGAGCGAAATGATCAAGCGCAACAGCGAACAGCTCGATATCCCCGATAACCGGCAGGCCTTGCTGCACTGCCATCTGCACCAGCGGTTCGGCCAATGCAATACCGGGACTGATAGCGATCGCATCGATTTCCCGGAGCTGATCGATATTGAGCGGACCGCAGAATATATTTTCCCGGGGGACCATTTGGCTGATCAGCGCCTGATTGGGCGGATCATTGCGTGTATCGGCGACCGACAGCTGTGCCCCGGCACGGGACAGCCATTTGATCATAGACACGCCAGTTTTGCCCATTCCCAAGACCAATATTTTTTTGCCGGAATAATTCATCTCAGTTTCAGTGTGGACAAGCCGATCAGTACCAGAATGATAGTGATAATCCAGAAGCGCACAACAACCTGGTTCTCCTTCCATCCTTTGAGTTCGTAATGATGATGCAGCGGCGCCATGCGAAAAACGCGCTGGCCAAACAACTTGAAAGAAGCAACCTGCAGCATGACCGACAACGCTTCCATGACAAATACTCCTCCCATGATGAGCAGCACAATTTCCTGTCGAACGATGACGGTCACCACGCCCAGGGCCGCTCCCAATGCCAGCGCGCCGACATCTCCCATGAATACTTCGGCGGGATAAGTGTTAAACCACAAAAACGCCAGACCGGCACCTGTCAGTGCTCCACAAAATACTGCCAACTCACCGGCATTGGGAATATGCGGAATGCCCAGATATTTGGCAAATACAGCATGGCCGGCAACATAGGCAAAAATAGCCAGTGCCCCACTGATCATGACAGTTGGCATAATAGCCAGACCGTCCAGCCCGTCGGTCAGATTGACAGCATTACTAGTACCGACAATGACCAGATACGTCAGCAATATAAACAGGGATGTCCCCAGCGGAATGGCCACTTCCTTGAAAAATGGCACGATCATATCGGTGTGCTGGGGCAGCTCAGCTGTCACGGCAAGGTAGAGTGCCACCAGCAATGCAATGACCGACTGCCAGAAGAACTTGGATGCAGCCGATAACCCTTTGGAATTGCGCTGTATCACCTTGCGATAATCATCTACCCAGCCAATCAGGCCGAACCCCAGGGTCGTCAGCAGCGCCACCCAGATATAGCCGTTACTCAGATCCGCCCATAGAAATGTCGTGATGATGACTGCGGTCAGGATCAAAGCTCCCCCCATAGTTGGGGTACCGGCTTTTATCAGATGTGACTGAGGACCGTCACTGCGCACTGACTGACCGATTTTACGAGCACTCAGGCTGCGAATGATTGCGGGCCCGATCAAAAACGAAATGATCAGGGCAGTCAGTGCTGCCAGTACAGTCCGCAATGTAATGTAACTGAATACATTGAAAGCGCGGATATCTTCTGCGATCCACTGAGAAAGTGCTAACAGCATGTTATCGTTTCCGTTTCCGTTGTCATAGCCCGGCACAGCACCGGAAAAGGGTTTTTAAACAGTCATTCATCAATATTCAACCGGAAAAATCATTCCTCATGCCTGTAACCGGTCGATCACCCGTTCCATTTGCATGAAACGGGATCCTTTGACCAGTACGACAGCATCCCTGTCGAGGCAGCTTTCCGCCTTCGTCAGTAAATCATCCAAATCAGTAAAATGCTGCGCACCATTTCCAAAGCCTGCAACGGTATATGCACTCAACTCTCCCAGCGCCAGCAGCGTCTTCACCCCGGCTTTACCGGCCTGTCGCCCGATTTCGCGATGAAACGCAACCGCATCGGTACCGAGTTCTCCCATATCTCCCATGATCAGAATCTTGTTACCCGCCATCTCCGCCAGGACCATCAGTGCAGCCTGCATCGAATTCGGGTTGGCATTATAGGTGTCATCAATCAGGATCGACTGATGCAATCCGGTTCTTTTCTGTAAACGTCCTGGAACCCCCGCGAAACTATGCAAACCTGCCGTGATGGAGGCCGCACTGATACCGGCGGCAGTGGCAGCGGCAGCAGCGGCCAGCGCATTATAAACGTTATGCTGTCCGGGTACTTGCAATGTTATTTCCGCTTTCCCGTCGGGTAATTGTAATAACCACTCGTCTCCCGCAGAATGTCCGGCCGGCTGCGCGCTGACCTCGGCAGTGTCGGTCATGCCGAAATCGATGATACGTCTGCCACCGGCAAGCTGGCGCCACAGTGGAGCATGAGGATCATCTGCATTGATCACTGCAATCCCCGATGCTTTCAGCCCGTCAAAAATTTCTCCTTTGGCCCGCGCGATTGCCTCGATTGTGCCCAGATGAGCAATATGCGCAGTGCCGGCATTGGTGATGACAGCAATCGAAGGGGCCGCGAGGCTGCTCAGCCGGGCAATTTCACCGGAGTGGTTCATCCCCATTTCGATAATTGCATACACGTGATCTGCATTGAGTTGCAGCAGCGTCTGCGGGACCCCGATCTCATTGTTCAGATTGCCTGAAGTAGCCAGCACCTTTGCGGCACCAGCTGCATGTCTGAAAATTGCTGCCAGCATTTCCTTAACGGTAGTTTTACCGTTACTGCCCGTTACCGCGACCAGAGGAAATGTAAAACACCGGCGCCAGTTCGTCGCCAGCTGTCCGAGACCGAGCAGGGTATCGTCCACACGAATCCAACCGAAATCGGGCTGTAAAGGGGGAATGTTCGCCCGGGCAGATATCATCGCGGCAACCGCACCTTTCGCGATAGCGGCAGAAATGAAACGGTGACCGTCGAATCGTGTACCAGACAGTGCAACGAAAAGATTCCCCGACTCCAGAGTGCGACTGTCCGTGCTAACTCCCGAGAATATCGGGTTACCGCCGGACCAGTCGGCGTGCAATACCAGAGCAGCTTCCTGCACGCTCATCATCCCTGCACCCGCAGCTTGGGTCCGGCCAGATCATCTAATACCTGTCGTACTACTTCGCGATCGTCGAACGGATATTTTCTGCCCTGCTTTTCCTGGTAAGCTTCGGCGCCTTTACCGGCGATCAACACGATGTCCCCTTTGCGTGCACCATGAATAGCACGGTAAATCGCGGCAGCACGATCTTCTTCAATCGTACAGTGCTTGCCACCGGCCCCGAACATGATTTCCCCGATGATGTCTTCAGGGTTTTCATCACGTGGGTTATCACTGGTGATAATGACCTCATCAGCCAGTCGCGAAGCGATTTCCCCAATCAGAGGGCGCTTGCCCCGATCTCTGTTCCCCCCGCAACCGATCACGCAGACCAGTTTTGCCTGGTTTTTCCGCAACCGTTTTTTCACTCGGGTGCCGGCCAGTATTTCACGCAATCCGATCAGTACTTCGCTCAGCGCATCCGGAGTGTGAGCATAATCGACAACTACGACAGGCTGATCGCCTCCTCCCAGTCTTTCCATGCGGCCCGGAATCGGTTGGACCTGCTGCAAAGCAGCTGTCGCATCATCAAGATCGACATTACCGGCAAGCAGAGCAGCCAGTACTGCCAACAGATTGTAGGCATTGAAGCGTCCTGTTACATTACATTGCAGGCTGGCATGCCGACCGCAGAAATCGACATCGAAAGCGATGTGTTGCGCGGTAAACCGCAGGTTGCTTCCGTAGAGTATCTTCTGGTTTCCGGTAAGCCAACTTCCCTGACGAGGCTGTCTGAAACCATAACCGATGATCGACAGCGTATCGCGCGCCAGCTGACGTGACAGCTCCACTCCCAGCACTTCATCCAGGTTGAGCACGGCGCACTGCAGCCCTTCCCGGAAAAATAATTTGGCCTTGGTGGCGGCATAGGCATCCATACTACCGTGATAATCCAGATGATCACGCGACAGATTGGTCAGCACGGCAACCGAAAACTTAGAACCGTTTAACCTTCCCTGCGCAAGACCATGTGATGACACCTCCATGACCAGAGAACAGGCACCCTGCTTCACATACCCGGCCATTAACTGCTGCAGATACACTGCATCAGGTGTCGTATGCTCAGTATGATTCAGGGTTCCGGGAAATCCATGCCCCAGCGTCCCAATGATGGCCGTTTTTTTCCCCAGCACAGCCATGGCCTGGGCGTACCAGTGGCTGCATGTGGTCTTGCCATTAGTGCCCGTGATCCCGACCAGCCATAAATGTCGGGAAGGATGGCCATAGACCTGGCTGGCAATTTCTCCAGCCTTGTGACGTAATCCGGTTACACTCAGATTCGGCAGATTCCACGCCGGATTCCACGAAAACCCCTGTTTTTCCCAGATGACTGCATTGACTCCCTTCACAATGGCCTGCGGAATATCGTTGCGCGCGTCATAACGCTCTCCGGCACAAGCGAGAAACGTATCACCCGGTTTCAGTTGCCGGCTGTCTGCAACCAGACGTGCCACCGGGGCACCCAGCTGATCGAGCAGATAAGCTGCGGAGCCTTCATCTGATTTCGAATCCGACGACGTGCTCATCCTTCGTTTTCCAGCCGGGCGGGAACCGGTAATGTGACCAGGTTCCCAAGTGGTTCATCAAACGGTACATTCAGCATCCTCAATGTACCTTCCATCACCCGGTTGAACACGGGCGCCGCCACGGCCCCCCCAAAATGTTCCCCGGCTGATGGTTCATCGATCAGAATCGCGATGATCACACGCGGATCGGATGCCGGTGCATAACCGACAAATGAAGAAATGTAACGATCTCTGGCGTAACCCTTCTTTTTCTCCAAACGTTTGTGTGCGGTACCCGTTTTTCCCGCAACCCGGTATCCGCTGATACGTGCACGGCTGCCCGTACCGTCCGGCTGTACTGCAAGCTCCAGCATTTTGCTGACTGCCTGTGCCGTCTCGCGGGAAATAACCTTCTGACCGACGGCCGGTGTTTCACGCTTCAGCAGGGTGACAGGTTTCAACTCTCCCTCAGCGGCAAACAGGGTATAAGCACGCGCCAGTTGCATCAGATTGACTGAAATACCATGCCCGTAGGACATGGTTGCCTGCTCGATCGGCCGCCAGGTATTGTATGCACGCAGCTGACCGCTGGCTTCTCCGGGAAATTCACAACCGGTTTCAGTACCAAAACCTGAACGGTCGAACATTTCCCAAAGAGTTCTGGGCGGCAGCAACAGAGCAATTTTGGCAGCGCCCACATTGCTTGAAGTCTGGATAACCTGAGAAACAGTCAGGTCCCCCTTATCCCGCACATCACGTATGACAGCTCTTCCTATTTTCAGCTTGCCGCCAGCGGTTTCCATCAGCGTATCCGGCCTGACCCGACCGGTTTCCATCGCCACCGCCACGGCAAACGGTTTCAGGGTGGAACCGGGCTCAAAGGTATCGACCAGTACGCGATTGCGGATGACTTCGTTATTCATGCTGGCGCGCTGATTCGGATTGAAAGCCGGATAGTTGGCCATGGCCAGAACTTCCCCGGTCTGCGCATCCAGCGCCACGATACTGCCTGTTTTGGCACGATGTGCTTTTACCGCACGCGCCAGCTCTCGATAGGCAAGATATTGTATTTTGCTATCGATCGACAGCACGAGATCCTGCCCGGGCTTCGGCGAACGAATTCGTTCGACATCTTCCACGATACGTCCGATCCGGTCCTGAATCACACGCCGCTTACCATGCTCGCCCGTCAATACATCCTGCCACGCCAGCTCTATACCTTCCTGTCCGCGGCCGTCTATGTCGGTAAAACCCAGAATATGGGCCGCCAGTTCGCGTGTCGGGTAGTAACGATAAAGCTCACGCTTGAGATACACACCCCTGATATTCAACTCGGCCACTCGGGCCGCCATCTCCGGTGGCAGCTGTCTTTTCAGGTACATGAATCTTTTACCGCTGTTGATACGTTCTCGCACGACCGTTTCGCTGACTCCGATCAGGTCTGCCAGCTGCTTTATCTGCTCCGGCGTGGCATCGACCTGCTGGGGATCGATCCATACAGATTTGACAGGCGCGCTGATAGCGAGAATCTCTCCATTCCGGTCCTTGATACTGCCGCGCTGGGCATTTTGTTCGATGATCCTGCTGTAGCGTGATTGCCCCTGCTGCTGCAGGAAATCCTTGTTCAGTCCCTGCAGATAAGTCGCACGACCGGCCAGTACCACCAGGCCTGACAGTAATAATCCCAGCATAAGACGTGCGCGCCATGCGGGAAAATCCGGAGAACCAGTTATACGGGAATTGAACGATGAGATATTCATTTGGCCGCACCTGCAGAATTGAGGGGATGAATAATCAGAATATTTTCAGTGGGGGGGGGAGTAATCATGCCGAGCTCTTTTCGGGCGATTTTTTCGATACGGGCGGGCATTGCCAGTGTACTTTGTTCCAGCCTCAACTGGCCCCACTCGGTCTCCAGCTGTTCTGCCAGTTTTTGTTCTCTTTCCTGTTCCATGAAGAGTTTGCGCGCTTCATGCTGAGCAGTCACGATACCCAGTGCGCAGATGATCAGCATCACAAAGAGGATAATATTCAGCTTGATCATCGAGTCACCATATTACTGACCTCCAGTTTTTCTGCCACCCGCATGATGGCACTGCGCGCCCGCGGATTGGCTGCCACCTCACTTGCCGCGGGCCGGATTTTTTGGCCGATGATGCGTAATTTCTGCCGGCTGTGCATCTGGCTTTCCTTTTCCCGAACAGGCAGTTTCCGCGGCAGGGTATCCGTTTCCGCCTGGTCCCGCATAAAACGTTTGACGATACGGTCCTCCAGCGAATGAAAACTGATCACTGCCAGCCTGCCGGTGGCATTCAGCAGTTCCACGCATTGCGGCAATGTCATCGGTAATTCTTCAAGTTCCCGATTGAGATGAATTCGTATTGCCTGGAAAGTACGCGTCGCTGGATGCTGCCGGCCGTCCCGGCTGCCGCGCGCACGCACGATCGCTGCAACGCTCTCGGCAAGCTGAAGCGTGGTAGCAATAGGCTGTTGCGCCCGTGCTCCAATAATTGCTCTCGCAATCTGCCCAGCATACCGTTCTTCACCATAATTTCTGATTACCTCCTTCAACTGTGTTTCCGTCACGTCAGCCAGCCACTCGGCTGCCGTTTCTCCCCGGCTGGTATCCATCCGCATATCCAGCGGGCCGTCATGACGGAAACTGAATCCGCGTGCCGCCTCGTCCAGCTGCATGGACGATACGCCCAGATCCAACAGGATACCGTCCACCCGCTTTATGCCTAATGACTGCAGTGCCGCTTTCATACCGGCATAACTGCTGTGTACAGCCTGGAATCTCTCATCAGGAATAGACGCGGCAGCTGAAATTGCAGCTGGATCTTTATCAAATGCAATCAACCGTCCTGATTTTCCCAGCTGCGCTAAAATTGCGCGACTATGCCCGCCCCGGCCCAGAGTCCCATCCACATAAATACCATCTGCTCTGATATTCAGTGCATCTACAGCCTCTTCCAGCAAAACCGGCACATGCACGGGATTACTGGCGCATTACAGCGAAAATCCTTCCAGTTCGGGTGGAATATCCCCCTCCTTGTAAGCGAGTGCAGCCTCGATTTCCAGATTCCATTTCTCCACATCCCAGAGTTCAAATTTTTCTCCCTGCCCGGCGAGTATCACCTCTTTTTGCAGTCCGGCAAACTGACGCAGGGGAGCGCTGATCAATATACGCCCGGCGCTGTCCATTTCGACATCGCTGGCATTACCGATGATGAGTCTCTGCAGACGGCGAATCTGGGGATTGAAACTGGAAAAACCGCTCAGCTTTTTTTCTATCGGCTCCCACTCAGGCTGGGGATATATCAACAGACATCTGGAAGGATCAGCGGTAATGACAATATTGCCTGCGCAGCTGGCAAGGAGTTCATCACGATACCTGGCAGGGATCGCAAGTCTTCCCTTGTTATCGAGACTCAGCTGCGTGACACCGCGAAACATTCTGTCCCCTTTGATTTCAGCGGAGGCGCTTGTTTAATTGACGGAACCCAAATACTCCACTAATACCCACTATTTTTCTTATTTCACCACTTCTGCCCACTTTAATCAAAAAAAATTTCACGGTCAAGCAAAAAACATTTTTTCTATTTTAGTGACAATCACTTAACAGAAATCGCAAACGATCATTTCAAACAGAACAGTCTGATAAAACCGGCTTTTTCCGGTTCTGCCGAGTACATGGTATAAACCTGAACAATTTATTGGCAGTATTTGTATCCGCATGAGTACTGTTAAGGATTATTTAAATAAATCCGGAATCTTTCAGATGAGATCGTTATGACCCCATTATTCTGGCAACAGGCAATCAATGATTTATCGACACGCGATCCGGTAATGGATCGCATCATTCGGCACTATAGTGATTCAATGCCGGAACAGCGAGGCGATGCTTTTACCACCCTCGCACGCGCCATTGTAGGACAGCAGATATCAGTCAAGGCCGCGGCGAGTGTCTGGCAGAAATTAATGGCTGCGCTGCCGAAAATCGCTCCGGTAGAACTGATTGCGGCTGAACCGGCTTTGTTGAGAACCTGTGGTTTATCTGCCAGAAAGGTCGATTATTTGCGGGATTTGTCTCGCCATTTTCTGGAAGGGATACTGGTAACCGCAAACTGGCATGAATTGGATGATGAAACTCTGATCAGCGAACTGATACAGGTAAAGGGGATTGGTCGCTGGACGGCAGAAATGTTTCTGATTTTCCATTTACATCGTCCCGATGTGCTGCCGCTGGACGATATCGGGTTGCAGCGCGCTGTCAGCCTGCATTACAACAATAGCCAGCCGATTGATAAAAACAGGATCCGCATCCTAGCCGAAAACTGGCAGCCTTGGCGATCAGTCGCCACCTGGTACCTGTGGCGAAGTCTGGACCCGATTCCAGTCATCTATTAAAAGTCAA
>JBIQJX010000036.1:0-22520 GCA_044507105.1 Nitrosomonas sp. | reverse complement strand
TCATTCTGTCGATTACCCCTCCTGTGATTGAGTATCTCAAACATCGTCACAGCAAACAAAATCATCTCCGGAATTCCGGTTGACGATACCAGTGAGTATTCTCATATATCACAAACTGAAGGAGATTGATACAGAGCACGATACTGTCAGTCATCCTGATGTGTGTAGAGAGTGCGGCCTGACAAATATTACCTGTTGCCGGCCAGCCGCGGAATCTTTGTAGAAAACGACTGTATTCGAAGTGGTTGAAATTTATAGAGATTGCCGTCCGCCGTAAAACCGGTAATGTCCTTGCAAACGGGGAGGCTTACGTCCTAATCTGGGATTTGGCAAATTTCTGTTGCCAAATTAAATTTTCCAAAATAATTGGATAGTGATAGAGCCTTGCAGCCTGAGCTGTCCAAGTATATCTGATCTCGTTACGACTATCTTTAGAATTGATTTTTAAGGGAGAATAATGAATAAGAAGCTGTCACTCCTGTTGTCTGTTGTTCTGGCCTTTTTTACGCTGATGGCAGAAGCAGACGAGATATTGTTGAAAAATGGCGATCGGATCAGCGGGACGATTCTTAATAAAACCGGTAATACACTTGAAATCAAAACAGAGTATTCGGATAAAATATCAATCAAATGGAGTGCCGTGGAAAGTTTCAGTACGACTCAGCCTGTCTTGCTGACTTTCAAAAACAAGGGGGAAATAACAGGAGTGACGGAAACTTCTCCTGACAATACGTTAACGATCAAAAAGGAAGGGGTTTATCAGTCGGCACCGATTCCACTTTCTGAGATTACAGAAATTAATAAAAAGTTTTTTTCCGGTCAGGTCAATGCCGGTGGGTCATTGTCCGCCGGGAATACCCAACGCCAGTCCTATAATTTGAATACCGATATCGTCGTCAGAGGTCAGGACGACCGGGTTTCTTTCGGCGGGCAGTTTAATTATGCAAACAGCAGGGCAAGGGATGAGAGTGGCGCGAAAGAAACGATACTGAATGCCCGTAATTTTCAGATCTATGCAGATTATGCGCATTTTTTCAACGATCAGTGGTATGGATATGCACATGGCCTCTTCACCAATGACCGTCTCCAGGATATTAAATTGCGATCTGCCTTCGGTATCGGTGCCGGTTACCAGATTTTTGCCACGGGAGATCTCAATTTATCTGTTGAAGCCGGTCCTGATTATGTTAATGTTGATTTCTATGACTACCCGTACCAGTGTGAGAGAAGACTTTCAGTTGACCTGAATGCATGCGACAGAATAAAAGACAGAAGTGATGTGGCTGGTCGCTGGTCAACCCGGTATGATCAGTGGTTCTGGAATCGGGCCATACAGCTTTTTCATACCCATGAAGGTCTGGCCACTCGTGATCTTTTTGTTCGTACACGGACAGGTTTCCGTGTGCCACTATGGTATGGATTCCAGTTCACCAATGAAATACAAGTCGATTACTTCAGCAGACCGGCGGCTGGCAAGGAAAAATTTGATACCCGCTATCTCTTCAACATTGGTTACGGATTCTGATTTTATGTCAGTGCCGGTATGATTGTTTTGCCCGCTCCTGTGTTTGTCATGTTTGCTGATCAATGCCATGATTCGCTTGTTCTGTCAGCCTTGCGGGAAGCCGGGGCAGACAGGTTTTATATTTTCTGGGTGTTAATGAGAAGGAAAACGGCATGCTGCCGCATTCTAAGTTTTATAACGGGCTGATTACAGCGGCTATCGCTGCAGGATCTTGCAGGTTAGTCCGTTTTGGATCAGGAAAATTGCTGCAGGAAAGGACCAGTAACTGCTGGACTCATATCCTGCTGTTATGCTCGAGCTTGCTGCTGGTATCCTGTGCCATGGGGCCTGATTATCTGCGTCCTCATGTCGATGTAGCAGAGAAATTCCGTCTGACGCAGGCGGAGGGACGCTCTATCGCGAATCTTCCGTGGTGGGAACTGCTTCGGGATGAAAGATTGCAGTTGCTTATCGATCAGGCGCTGGTGGAGAATAAAGATCTCAAACAGGCGGCAGCCAGCGTCGAAGAACTCCAGGCTCGTTTGCGTATTTCCAATATGGATTTTATTCCTAACGTGGAAGTCGATGGTAACGCGCCGGCACTTGGCACCTTGGGGGGGTTCAGTCGCCCCGGATTCCCGACACCTTATAATTATTTCGGGCAAACCATCCTGAACTGGGAGCTGGATATCTGGGGCAGATTGCGTCGCGCCAATGAAGCTGTTCGGGCAGACCTGCTGGCACGTGAAGAAAACCGTCGAGCTGTTGTCCTGGCGCTGGTGAGTTCAGTCGCACAATCTTACTTTGATCTGTTGCAATTCGATATGCAACTGGATATTGCGCATCGTGCATTGGCTTCATGGGAAGAATCAGTCGCAATTTCCACAGCACAACTGCAGGGAGGACTGATTTCCCGCCTTGATCTGGATCAGTTTGAAGCTGAACGTGCCAGAGCAGCTGCCAGAGTAGCTGAGCTGGAGCGACAAACCGCCCAGAAGGAGAATGAACTCAGTGTCTTGGTGGGAAGGAATCCTGCATCTGTTTTACGGGGACAGTCGCTGACCGAGCAGTCGATTCCACCGGAAATACCCGCAGGCCTGCCTTCGGAGCTGCTGCAGAGACGTCCCGATATTCTGCAGGCGGAACAAACCCTGGCGGCAGCCACCGCTAGGATCGGAGCTGCTAAAGCGGCGCGATTTCCCAGGATATCTCTTACTGGCTTTCTGGGTCTGTCCAGCCCGGCACTATCCAGCCTGCTGCAATCTGATAGCGAATTTGGAGTAGGCGGATTCGGACTGGCCGCACCACTACTGAATTCCCGGTCCCTCGGTTTTGAGCAACGGGCTGCAGAGGCGCAGGCAAGGCAGGCGCTGGCACAGTATGAGCAGACTATTCTGGTGGCGTTCAAAGAAGTTGAAGATGCTCTGGTGGCTATCCGGACTGCTGATGATCAGCGCAAAGCACAACAGGAGCAGGTTGCAGCGCTGCGTTCAGCCTTGCAGATAGCGGATTTGCGCTATGAGGGCGGGATCACCAGCTATGTCGATGTGTTGCTTGCAAAGCGTAATTTATTCGATGCTGAATTTGCACTCATGGCGTCCCACCATTTACATCTGGTTTCTATCGTTCAGCTTTACAAGGCACTGGGGGGAGGATGGTCGACGGAGGATACGGATGGTGTTGTTTTGCAGCCAGTATCAACCGGTTTATTGCTCAAGGACTGAAGCAGCCTGTAATAATTTGAGTGGTCGACTCCTGAAAAGAAAAGCCGGCCTGTTTGCCACTGAAACATTCCCTTATCAGAATTATCGAGAATCACATCATGCATCAAGCAATCTGTCAATCAGTCACACGCACCGGTTCAGTCATGATAAATACGAGTATTAGATTGTTATTTTTTGCACTGCTAACCGGTTGCTCAGCGGAGTCATCCACAGATTCACAACCTTCACCTCCCCCTCAGGTGGAGGTGATTACAGTGACCACCCGCACTATTCAGGATGAGCCCGAATTCATTGGTCAAACCGAAGCTTTCCGGCCGGTAGAGATTCGTTCACAGGTAAGCGGGATAATCAAACAGGTTTTTTTTACTGAAGGCCGGAATGTTAAAGAAGGAGATAAACTGTATCTCATCGATCCGGTACCGTTCAAAGCTGTTTACGAGAGCAGCAGGGCAAGAGTGGCTCAGACCAGAGCCCGGCTGGATCAGGCCAACCAGGATTTGGCACGGGTAAAGCCATTGCTGGAAAAAAAAGCTGTCAGCAAGAAAAATGTCGATGATGCGGTGGCTGAAGTACGTAGCGCAAAAGCTGCTCTGGAGGCAGCACAGAGCGATATGGTCAAGGCTAAATTTGACTTGGATAATACACTCATCACTGCACCGGTGGATGGCAGGATTGGTCGCAGCCATTTTTATGAAGGACGCCTGATTTCTGCCCAGACGACTCTTCTGGCGACCATAGATCAGCTGGATCCCATGTATGTAAATGTAAGTGTTCCGGAGAGCTATCTGCTTCGCCGCCGTCGTGAACTGGCGGCGCATAAGGTCGAGCGGCCTGATAATATCTTCCAGCTGCGTGGTGTGATGACTTTTTCAGATGGTAGCGTATATCCGGAAGAAGGCGTACTGGATTTTGCAGATGTTGCCATACGGCCTGAAACGGGGACGCTGCAAGGGCGGTTTGCATTCCCTAATCCAGAGGGAAAAGATTCCCCTGGACAGTCTTATTTTTACCCGGGTCAGTTTGTCAAGATCCGTATCAAGGGATACAGTAGAGCAGAGGCTGTCCTTATCCCGCAGCGTGCAGTGCAGCAAAGGCCGAGTGGGTCATTTGTATATGTAGTTAATGAAGAGGAGAAGGCAGAGTTGCGTCCAATTCAGGCGAGCGCATGGTATGGAAAGGAATGGTTGATCGAAAGCGGGTTGCATGCCGGTGAACGTGTCATCGTTGAAGGGTTTCACCGGGTTTTACCGGGAACCCGGGTGGAATCGGTTCCATATCAGAGAGAAGAAGACAGAATTTCTTTAAGTAATCATTAAGAATAAATCGCGTAAGGCGCACTATGGGTCCTCGTTTTTTCATTGACAGGCCGATTTTTGCATCGGTTCTGTCTATCATTGTAGTAGTAGTCGGCTTAGTTTCTTTACAGAATCTTCCAATTGCTCAGTTTCCCGGGATTACACCTCCAGTCGTACAGATCGATGCAGATTATCCAGGTGCCAGTGCGGAAGTGGTCGCAGAGGCGGTTGCACGTCCGATAGAAGTGCAGCTTCCAGGGATCGACAATCTGTTGTATTACGAATCTACCAGTACAAACGACGGGCACATGACGATGAAGCTGACGTTCGAGATCGGGACGGATGTGGATATTGCTCAGGTACAGACGCAGAACCGGCAGCGTCTTGCTGAACCTCAATTACCCGATGAGGTTGTGCGTCAAGGTATCACCGTAAAGAAGACATCGCCTGATCTGCTGGCGGTTATTGCGCTGAGTTCCACTGACCCTGCGCATGATACTCTTTTTCTGTCGAATTACGCTTTGCTGAGAGTGCTTGATAATATCAAGCGACTTCCCGGGGTCGGTGACGCTATTATTTTTGGCAGCCAGAATTATTCGATGAGACTGATTCTGGACCCAGTCCGCATGGCACAGCTCAATTTGACACCCACGGAAATTGCTGCTGTCGTGCGCGAGCAGAATCGTGATTTTCCGGCAGGCAGGATAGGTCGCGAGCCTATGCCTCAGGGAACAGAACTTACTATCCCCGTCATTACGCGCGGGCGGATGAGCGAAGTCAAAGAATTCGAAGAAATGATCGTCCGCGCCTATCCGGACGGCTCCATGGTGCGGATGAAGGATGTTGCACGGGTGGAGCTGGGTGCGCAGTCCTATGATCTCGAGGCGCGCTGGAACGGGCAGCCTAATACCTTTCTTTTGACTTTTCTGGCGCCCGGTGCCAATGCACTTGAGACAGTACAGCGGATTCGCCAAGAGATGGATAGGTTGGCGCGAGATTTTCCGGCCGGTACCACCTATGATATTCCTTACGATACCACTACGTTTATCGATGTCTCTATCAAGGAGGTCGTCAAAACCCTGGCTGAAGCGATGCTGCTGGTCGTTCTGGTCGTTTTCATTTTTCTGCAGAGCTGGCGTGCGACATTGATTCCGGCTGTTGCCGCTCCTATTTCATTGATCGGCACATTTGCAGGAATGGAGGCGCTGGGATTTTCGATCAATACGCTGACCCTTTTTGGTATGGTTCTGGCCATCGGTATCGTGGTAGATGATGCCATCGTGGTGGTGGAGAATGTTGAACGGCATATGACCAAAGGCAGACTTTCGCCTAGAGAAGCAGCGAAAAAAGCGATGGACGAGGTAACCGGTCCGGTAATTGCAATTGTGCTGGTACTTGCTGCTGTCTTCGTGCCGGTGGCATTTTTGGGAGGGATTACCGGTGAGCTGTACCAGCAATTTGCCATTACCATTGCACTGTCTGTCGCAATTTCTGGGTTTGTCGCCCTGACACTCAGTCCGGCCTTGTGTGCGCTGGTACTTAAACCCGGCCATGATTCCTCTAACAGATTCTGGAAAGTATTCAATCGATCGTTTGATTGGGTGCAGACCCGTTATGTGGGCATTACAGGGATACTCATCAGGCGGTACGTAATGTCGCTGGTTATTTTTTCAATAGTGATATTTGTCATCCTCGGTCTGCTGAAAACGATACCTGGAAGTTTCCTTCCCGAAGAGGATCAAGGCTATTTTATTACAGTTGTTCAGCTTCCTGATGGCGCATCACTTTCACGTACGACAGAAGTTCTTGAAAAAATAGAAAATTACTTTCATGCAATACCTGCCATTCATTCGACCGATACGTTGGCCGGTCAGAATTTCGTTTTCAGTACGCGTGGTGCAAATCAGGCAACGATGTTTATACCCCTCCACCATTGGGATACCCGTAAAAATGCCGACGAACAGGTGCACAGTCTGATCGCGGATGCCTTTGACGAGTTTGCAAAAATTCCGGAGGCCCTGATTCTGGCATTTAATGCTCCTTCAATTCGGGGACTGGGTTCTACCGGTGGTTTTACAGCTCAATTGCAAGACCCCAGTGGCAGAGATTTTTCAGAGTTCGCCGATATTACGCAAAAATTTCTGGATAAGGTGATGGAGCATCCGGCTATAGCAGTTGCCGGTACAAATTTCCGCGTCAGTGCTCCCAGGCTTTTCGCTCAGGTGGACAGGGAGCGTGCCAAGGCATTGGGTGTACCGATTTCTGAAATATTCGATACGATGCAGGCTTATTTTGGCAATTTGTATGTTAATGATTTTTTGAAATTTGGTCGGGTCTACCGGGTGCAAACAGAAGCCTCACCGGAATATAGATCCAGTCCGGATGATATCAGCAAAATATACGTACGTGCGCAATCCGGAACGACGAGCACAATGATTCCGCTTGATTCGGTAGTGACGACTGAATTTAATAGTGGACCGGATCCGGTTACCCATTTCAACGGGTTTAATTCGGCACTCATACTGGGAAACGCTGCACCAGGTTACAGCTCGGGGCAAGCACTGGAAGCGCTGGAACAAGTGGCCAGCGAAATTTTGACGCCAAAAGGTTATATGCTTGACTGGAGCGGGATTTCCTTTCAGGAAAGTAAAGCAGCGGGCGGGCAATCAGTATGGGTACTTTCCTTTGCTTTATTGATGGTATTTTTAGTGCTGGCAGCTTTGTACGAAAGCTGGTCTATTCCATTTGCTGTCATTTTAGCAGTCCCCTTTGGAATATTGGGGGCCCTTCTAGCTATCTGGATGCGGGACCTAACCAATGATATTTATTTTCAGATTGGACTGGTAACACTAATCGGGTTGGCGGCTAAAAATGCGATTCTGATTGTAGAATTTGCCAATCAGCGATATGCCGCAGGTCTGTCATTGACTGAGGCGGCACTTGAAGCGGCGCGACTTCGTTTCCGCCCGATTATCATGACTTCTATGGCTTTCATCATGGGAGTATTCCCGCTCGTTATCGCTTCAGGTGCAGGTGCGGCCAGCCGGATTTCAATTGGTACAGGGGTATTCGGAGGGATGCTGGCTGCTACGTTCTTGGCTATATTTTTCGTGCCTCTTTTTTTCGTGTTGATTGGAAGGCTCACGCGGCGTGCCAAACGTCCTGCGGCTGAAGTCGAGCAGGCCGGAAGGGATGATCCTTTGGTGGAAACAGAGGAAAAGCCCCAATAGTTTTGCGGTACGGTTGATTATCACGTGGCAGGGAACGTAAAGTTATGAAGATGTGTTGTCTTATTTGCAGATAAGCAGATAGTGGAGAAGAGTAATGGCAGATGGGAGTTATTCGGAGCCGGTACAGGAATTGAGCGATGAAATGCGGGATCTGCACCGGGCAATCATTTCCCTGCGGGAAGAGCTGGAAGCGATTGACCTTTACAATCAGCGGGTAGATGTTTGCCAGAATCGGGAGCTGAGGGCGATTCTGGTACATAATCGGGATGAGGAGAAGGAGCATGCAGCGATGATACTGGAATGGATTCGCAGACAGGATCCATCCTTTGATAAAGAGCTACGAGATTATCTGTTCACTGATAAAACAATTGTGCATGAGTAGGCAAAATCAGCATGACTGATACTGGATACCGGTTGCAGTCGTTATAACATCACAAAGCAGTGGTAAGATTTTCAGGTCCCTCCAGAGGAAGGGGTGCTTTCCTTGACAATTTCCAGGCCAGTGCCGCATTGCCAGCATAACTGAAAGTTATAAGGATTTTCCTCACCACATTCCGGGCAGAAAAGAGCGGCAGTCACTTGCGGAGTTTGTTCATAGGCAGCAATAATTGCTCGTCCACGTTCAAAATCCAGATCGCGCACGACCCACACTTCCGGATAGGCATGGGTAAACGGAATTTCGCCTATTCCTCCTTGTGCGTATATATTGAACAATTTCGCCGGAATATATGCATTTTCCAGAAGATCCAGAATGATTTGTGCTTCCAGCAGGTGATTGGCCGTATAGAGCTTTTTCATACGACGGATAATAACTCATCAAACAATCGATATAGATCGCTCCCGACCAGTCAGATATTCGAGCTCCGCCATCAGATCATCAACGGAGATAGGTAAATAACTGGTAATGTCGAGTGAACGATCCTCAAAAATATCCTGTTGCGGTTTTTTACGGAAAGATCCCCATATTACTTCGTCCCGTCGTTGCAGTAATATTTCAATATGCGGCCGATAAAGAATGGCCATTGCGGTGATCCACCGGTTGACTGGCCAGGAAGGGAAGGCGTGATCCACTGCAAAGCAGTCCAGCATGCGTATAACCTGCTCCGCCGGATACCATGCCTCTGCTGTTACCCAGCGGTTGACAGTAAACAACCCTGTTGGATATCCATACGAGTCCATGGCGATGGCAAAGAGGTGGGAGATAGCGTTGCTACTTTGCGGCCAGGGGACAGTTGCCGGAAAATCTATGGGGGCTACTCCTGTTGGCATGCCGCATGGTCGCAGGAAGGTATGGAAATGACCATGTTCCTCGATTTTACTGCGGTGGGCATGATAATAATATTGTGAGCCAGTTTGGGTGTCATAAACATCATCCGGCGGATAATGCTCAAGCTCGTAGAAAGGTTTTCCGGCATTGAGCGTATCCCGCAGTATTTCCCCTACGATATTGAGACCGGTCTTGCGCAACACACGATAGCATTCCTGGACTTCTTTCCCTGCCTGATACATGACAGTCCGCTGCCCGGGCGGTAGCAGAGAGAGATCGGGTATTGAAACAGCCTGTCTCATAATGAATAACGACTATCGACTGCGTAAATTATTTTGACTCCTGTTTATCTCCAGAGAACCTGCTGGGTGTATCAGCAGCGCGTAGTTGCTCATAAACAAAAAGAGGCAATCCTCTCAAAGGATGCCTCATTATATGACGAACAGGATTTTGATCAATCTGTCAGGAAACTTCGCCGCCGGTTGTTTCCTCGGCGACAGCAATCGCTTTCATACTAAGTCGCAACCTGCCTTTATCGTCTGCTTCCAGTACTTTGACACGGACGACCTGGCCTTCCTTGAGATGATCCGCTACATTTTCAACGCGTTCATTGGCAATCTGGGAGATATGAAGCAGACCATCTTTTCCGGGCAGAACGCTGACAATTGCACCAAAATCAAGCAGTTTTAGTACTACTCCATCGTATATTCTGCCAACTTCAACATCTGCAGTAATATCTTCGATACGTTTCTTTGCCTGCTCCCCTCCTTCGCTGTTGACACAGGCGATCGTTACAGCGCCATCATCCGAAATATCAATGGTGGTTCCAGTTTCCTCAGTCAATGCGCGGATAACCGCGCCCCCTTTACCGATCACATCCCGGATTTTTTCCGGATTGATTTTGAATTTGATAATACGGGGTGCATGAACCGAAATACTCTCTCTTATTGCGGGGAGCGACTGTTTCATGATATCCAGAATATGCAGTCTTCCTTCCTTCGCCTGGAGCAGAGCTACTTGCATGATTTCCTTTGTAATTCCCTGAATTTTTATATCCATCTGCAAGGCAGAGATACCCTCTTCGGTACCGGCCACCTTGAAGTCCATATCACCCAGATGGTCTTCATCACCAAGGATATCTGTCAATACGGCAAAGCGGTTATCTTCTTTGATCAGCCCCATGGCTATACCTGCCACATGTGCTTTCAGTGGCACTCCTGCATCCATAAGGGCGAGACAGCCACCACAAACGGAGGCCATTGAGCTTGAGCCGTTGGATTCCGTAACTTCGGAAACTACTCGCATCGAATAACCGAATTCTTCCACTGGAGGTAGGACTGCAAGCAGCGCACGTTTGGCCAAACGCCCGTGACCGATTTCCCGTCGCTTGGGAGTGCTCACCCGCCCGGTTTCACCTGTGGCAAAAGGCGGCATGTTGTAGTGGAGCATAAACCGTTCAGTATAATCTCCCTGCAATGCATCTATTTTCTGCTCGTCCCGCGTGGTTCCAAGAGTAGTAACTGCCAGTGCCTGGGTCTCACCACGTGTGAACAGCGCAGAACCGTGTGTGCGCGGTAATATGCCATGGCGAATGGTGATAGGTCGGACAGTACGGGTTCCACGTCCATCAATGCGGGGTTCGCCATCGAGGATACTGTTGCGAACGATTTTCGCCTCAAGCTCAAAGCCGATTTCCCTGATGGATTGCTCGTTCGGTCCTTCTCCATTGCCGACGCCCAGTTCAGTGCATACGCGCTGCCAGATTTCACTGATTGTTTCTGTTCTGACGGCTTTTTGTTTTATTCGGAACGCTTCACGCAGATCAGCTTCTGCCAGCCGGGTGATTTTCTCGATCAGGGATAAATCTTTTTCCACTGGTTTCCAGTCCCAAGTGGTAACTCCTGCTTCATCAGCCAGTTCGTTGATTACATTGATCACTTGCTGCATTTGATCATGCCCGAATGTTATTGCTCCCAGCATGATCTCTTCCGAGAGTTCATCGGCTTCTGATTCGACCATTAGAACAGCTTTCTGTGTTCCTGCCACAACGAGATTGAGCCGGGTTTCCCTGAGCTGGGCAGTAGTCGGATTGAGCACATACTCATTGTTGATATAACCGACTCGTGCTGCACCGATAGGCCCATCAAAAGGAATGCCTGAAAGCACCAGTGCGGCGGATGTACCGATCATCGCAGGAATGTCCGCATCTATTTCGGAATCAGATGAAAGCACCATTGCAACGATCTGCACTTCATTATAGAAACCCTCGGGGAACAGGGGACGTATCGGTCGGTCAATCAGGCGGGAAGTAAGTGTTTCCTTTTCAGAGGGACGGCCTTCACGTTTGAAAAAACTTCCTGGAATACGGCCGGCAGAATAAAATTTCTCCTGGTAATCTACAGTAAGCGGGAAGAAATCCTGATCTGGTTTCGTTCTTTTATCTCCCACCACGGTAACCAGCACAACCGTATCATCCAGAGAGACCATGACTGAACCGTGTGCCTGCTTGGCAATTTCTCCGGTTTCGAGTGTGAGTGTATGGCATCCGTAGGTTATGCTTTTTTTTATCGGTTTCAATTAGTAAATCCTTCTCATTGATCAAATCGTGCCCAAGACTGACTGCAAATATCGCGTTATCTGGTTATGGAAAACGGGGGGTACTCAGATATTCAAACGGCAGACGAGGATGTACATTTTCGGACAGTGGATAGTATGCTGCTGTTTCACAGTCAGCTGCGATGGGTTCGTGGTACACCGTCACCGCATTTTCTGTGGCTACTTTCTCAAACCGAGTCGTGCAATCAGTGTTTGGTAGCTGTCACTGTTTTTCGATTTCAGATAATCCAGCAGCTTACGGCGCCGGCTTACCATACGCAATAAGCCTCGGCGGGAATGATGATCTTTGACATGTTCCTTGAAGTGGTCGACCAGGTTGTTGATACGGGTTGTCAAAAGTGCTACCTGCACTTCAGGAGAACCGGTATCTCCTGCTGCTCTTTGATAGTCACGCACGACTTGGGCTTTTTGATCAGTGGTTGCTGCCATTTAACTTTCTCCTGCTGTAATTAATCTATTTGTTCCATTGGGCGGTAATTTTACTCTTTAATGAAAAGCTTGCCAAATTCAATCAAGGCGCAGCGGGTCGGGATGAATCACCGATCGCCGGATTTCCGGCACTGTGCAATAATACGTGCATGTCCTCGGCAGGTTAGCGGACGAACCGTTCAAGTATTTATTTGTTAATATTTCTTATGACCCAAGTTTACTTTGATCATAATGCTACTACTAGCGTAGAAAATAGCGTGCTGGATACGATGCTGCCTTATTTTCGGGAAAATTTCGGCAATGCTTCAAGTGGCCATTCTTCCGGCCTGACAGCCCGCCGGGCAATTGATCGGGCGCGTGGACAGGTGGCTCAGGCGACGGGTGTCCAGCCAGCGCAGGTTATTTTTACCAGTGGTGGATCGGAGGCGAACAATCTTTTCATTCGTGGCATGTCGGACAGTTTGCCGCCCTCTGCCCTGGCCATAAGTGGGATCGAGCATCCCTGTATTATGCGTCCTGCACAGGCACTGGCAAGAAGAAGGAGCGAGAAATGGCACTTGCATTATCTGACAGTAGATACCTCGGGTCGGATAAACATAGACCAGGCCGTGGAGATGCTGGCCGAAATAAAGCCAGTCATGGTTTCCGTCATGCTGGCTAATAATGAAACTGGCGTGATCCAGGATGTCGCAGTTATTGCTGAAATGGCTAAAAAACAGGGTGCCTGGGTACATACGGATGCAGTGCAGGCGTTCGGTAAAGTTCCGCTAAATTTTGAGGCACTGGGTGTGCACGCTATGACGTTATCCGCCCATAAGGTCTATGGACCAAAGGGCGCAGCAGCGTTGATCATCGATCCACGTTTGCCGATCAGGCCACTTATTGATGGCGGAGGGCACGAAAACGGGTTGCGCTCCGGTACCGAGAACGTGCCGGCTATTGTGGGTTTTGGTACTGCTTGTGAGCTTGCCATGTCCAGAATGGCGGAGTCAGCGGCGCATACCGCTGCCTTGCGCGATCATCTTGAGGAGGGTCTGCTGGCCATGGGGGCAACGATATTCGGAATGAAAGCTGCGCGTTTGCCTAATACCTGCTACTTTGCTCTGCCCGATATTGAGGGAGATACCTTGGTTGTTCGTCTGGATAAGAAGGGATTTGCGGTTGCCAGCGGGGCCGCCTGTTCCAGTGCCACACCTGGTAAAAGCCATGTGCTGGAAGCAATGAATGTTCCGCCCATGCTTGCGCGTTGCGCGGTACGGGTAAGTGTCGGACCGGATAATACGATTGCTGAGGTTGATACTTTTCTCCTGGCAGTCAGGCATATTGCTGATCAACTGAAGAATATGAATGCGATACTGAATATATGAACTCTGAACGGGATTAATAATGAAACGTGATCTGACACAGAAATGACCGAACGGATTGAGGATTTTCCTGGTAAAGCAATAATCCTGAGTGCGGGACAGGGCAGACGGCTGTTGCCGCTGACTGAAGAGACTCCCAAATGCCTGTTGCCGGTCTCGGGCGAGCCAGTCCTGGTTTGGCAAATTGATACCTTACTGGCAAATGGTATCAGGGAGATTGTGATTGTTGCGGGTTTCCAGATCGGTAAGGTGGAAGCCTTGCTGACTGAACGTTATCGTGACCGTGCAGACATCCGGATTTTGTTCAATCCTTTTTACGAGGTGGCGGATAATCTGGCCAGTTGCTGGATCGCACGCGAAGAAATGGATGGTAATTTTCTGCTGCTGAATGGAGATACGCTGCTGGGCAGCGGACTGTTATCGGGCGTATTGCATGCACAGACAGCACCAATTACCCTGTGTGTCGATTTCAAGAAGGAATTCGACGAAGATGATATGAAAGTGCAGCTCGGTATCCAAGGAGAGGTCAGGCAGGTTAGCAAGAAATTGTCTGGGGAAGAAACGGATGCGGAGTCAATTGGCTTGGTTCTTTTTCGCGGAGACGGGACTTGGCTTTTTCGTAATGCTGTGGAGCAGGCGTTACGCGATCCGGCAAAACTCAAGTCATGGTATCTGGCCACCATCAGCTTCCTGGCTGCTCAGGGTATAGTGAGCAGCCACTCGGTCGCGGGTCATTATTGGTGCGAAATCGATTACATTCAGGATCTGCACAGAGCGGAGAAATATTTCACCCGGGAGGAAGCAAATATGCTGAATGGCCATCTGCCTGACCAGATTGATCAGATGTTGAGGGTGCCAGGCTGATTAGACGGGAAGAGAAGATGAATCCTGAGATTTTTAATGGCACCATGCAAAAATTTGGTGCGCCAGAGACGGTTATTCATCAGTTTCAGCACTGGAGTGTACTGTTACGGCCCGCTCAGCTTACCTTGGGGTCGCTGGTGCTGATCGCGCATGAGCCGGTACATACTTTTTCTGCATTGAGTAATGACAGTTTTGCTGAACTGCAGGCTGTGACCGGCAGGATTGAATCAGTGCTGAAAAAGGCTTTTCAGTACGATAAGTTGAATTATCTGATGCTGATGATGGTCGATCCCGATGTCCATTTTCATGTTATCCCCCGTTATGAGCAAAACCGGGAGTTTGCTGGAAAAATATTTTTTGATGCCGGCTGGCCTGGTGTGCCGGATTTCAGCAAAGTCAATGCAACGGATCAGCACATAAACCGGCAGGTGATCGAATATCTCTTATCCTGCTGGGGTACTTCTGAAACATGACTGATCATGGCTGGTAATCCGGTACAGGCCGATTTTCCCCTGTATAAAGCACGTGCATTGGTACGTGATCTGATGACGCCTGACCCCAGGATCTATTGGTCGGATTTTCTGTTTCATGTCATCCTTGGCTGGGTGGCTTTTGTGACTGTACTCCAGACCCCTGAGTTTTCCATTTGGCAAATTCTTTCCTACTGGGCGGCAGTATTCGCTTTTTATCGGGCTGCTATTTTTATTCATGAACTTGCGCATCTCGAACGCGATACTTTTAAGCTGTTCCGGCTGGTATGGAACGTGACTTGTGGCATCCCGTTCATGATCCCATCTTTTACTTATGATGGGGTGCATTACGATCATCATAAACCAGGTATTTATGGCACCGGTGAGGACGGAGAATATCTTCCTTTTGCTACCCGCCATCCCTCAGCACTGATAGGCTATGTGCTCCTTTCGCTGATTTTGCCGTTGCTGCTGGTTATCCGGTTTTTATTGCTAACGCCGTTGTCGTATCTGATACCGACATTGCGGAAGCTTGTCTGGGAACGGGCTTCCTCGCTGACGATCAATCCTGCTTATATTCGCCGGGAAAACGCAGTTCGTAATGATCATTACTGGCGAATACAGGAATTTTCGGCATTTTTATTTGCTGTTACCATTGTTGTCAGCGTGATACTGGAGAAATTACCCTGGCAGGTATTATTGCTTTGGTACGCTATCGCTGCCACAATCTTTGTGCTGAATTCGTTACGCACCCTGGTGGCGCATGCTTATCGTCATTCTGGAGATCGCAGCCTGACTCTGGTTGAACAATATCTCGATTCAGTTAATATTCCAGGCAATTTCCTGACCGCGTTATGGGCCCCGGTCGGTTTGCGCTATCATGCCACCCACCATCTCTTCATGAGCTTGCCTTATCATAATCTTGGCAAAGCACAAAGGCGCCTCGCACGGGAATTAGGTAGTAGTAATCCTTTGATTTTGCAAACCAGTCGTAAGGGGCTGTGGCAGGCACTGGCACAAATCTGGCAGGAAGCTTCTGCAGCGATCTCCTGCAAAAAATGATGTGCAGGGGTAATGCTCATTGCCGTAAAAACATTTCTGTTGCCTCACAGGATCCGGAATAATTTCCCGTGAACGAAACACAAAGGCTGACCCGGCTGGTACTGCTTCGTCATGGACAGAGCATTTGGAATCAGGACAGACATTTCACCGGATGGAGTGATGTTGCGCTCAGCTCACACGGTAAGGAAGAGGCCGAAAGAGCGGGATGGTTACTCAAACAAGCCGGTTTTACCTTTGATGTTTGTTTCTGCTCAGAACTCAAGCGGGCGGGGGATACACTTGCGCTCATTCTGTCAGCTATGGGTCTGGACAGCCTTCCTGTTTATCGGAGCTGGCGGTTGAACGAGCGCCATTACGGTGGGCTGGAAGGTATGCGCCGATGGGCTGCTGTCCGAAAATTCGGTGTTTGGCCGATACTGAATTGTCAGCTCCGGTTTGATGCAGTTCCTCCTTTGCTGCTATCCGATGATCCACGTGCACCAGTAAACCAGCAGCGTTACGCGTTTATTGATTCCTCTCAACTGCCTCTGGCAGAAAGTATGCAGCAGACACTGGAGCGAGTGCAGCCGTTATGGCAGCAAACGATTCTCCCTGAAATAAGGCAGGGCAGAGATTTGTTGGTTGTTTCTCATCGAAATCTTTTAAAAACACTGGTGATGCAACTCGAGGGCCTGACGGACAGACAGGTCATGCGCCTGGCCATTCCGACCGGCCGGCCGCTTTGCTACGAATTCGATTTTTCTTCGTTGAACCGCGCTCCGCTAAAACCGGTTAAACACTATTATCTCCCGGGCTGACAGGAACGGAAAAATTCATCTCCTGTTTTATCGAGCGGGAAGGATAATTATTTGCTGTCATCCCGGTTGATTCGACTGCTTATCCCGGTTAACACACCACTGGAAATCTTGTACAGAAGGTCCGCGGTTATTTGTGCGAGCTGTACCCCTGCTTCAAATTGTGCACGGCCAGTGGTGGCCATTTGATGAGCAAAAACCGCCAGTGTATCTTTGAGCTGCGCACCTACGGCCGTGCCGTTATGTTGTGCATGAGTTAGTAAATCCTGCAGTGTTTCGGCAATCAGTCCACGTGCAGCGGTGGCTGTATGCTTCAATGTATCCAGAAACACATTTTCCAGATCTTCGAGATCGGCTCGGGCTTTGGCCAGCTCGCTGTCAGAGAATTGTTTTGCTTTGCCTGCCGCTTCTTCCAGGGCGAGTTTGGAAGCACCTGCTAATTGTGCAAATGCAGTGTCCAAGCCCCTTACTGCCTGGATGATTTGTGATTGAGCTGCGTGCGATTGTTCCGAGGCCTGTGTCAATTTTTGCTTGGCGCCTTCCTGTGCGCCTTCCATGACAGCTGCTGCAATTTTCTTCAGGGACTCAATATCCAAGCCGTTAGTATGCATGGCCCTGAGTGTCAGGTCGCTGACGGTTTTTTCAATATCACTACCATGAGCTACCGCTTCCCGAATTTCTGCTGCAAGCCGGATAACATCATCAGGATGAGCCGTGTCATGATTATCATTTTGCATCAGAGTCCTCCATTTATTATCAATTGACGTAGGCAAATATGCTGCAATTGTGCGCGTTATAAGGTGAGCTGGTCAAGGCCGCCCATATAGGTCCGTAAAGTTTCCGGAACAGTGACGCTGCCATCCTGATTCTGGTAATTCTCCAGAATAGCAACCAGTGTTCGCCCAACAGCCAATCCGGAGCCATTAAGTGTATGCAGCAGCTCCGGTTTTTCCTGGCCTTTGCGGAAGCGTGCCTGCATGCGTCGGGACTGAAATGCCTCACAGTTACTGCAGGAAGAGATCTCACGATAAGCCTGCTGAGCAGGCAGCCATACTTCTATATCATAAGTTTTGGCCGCAGAGAATCCCATATCGCCGGTACACAGCAACATGACCCGGTAAGGCAGTTCCAGCTTTTGCAGAATTCTTTCAGCATGGTTTACAAGAGACTCCAATGCTTCATAAGATTTATCCGGATGAGTAATTTGTACAAGCTCCACCTTATCGAATTGATGCTGACGGATCAGACCGCGTGTATCCCTGCCGTAGCTTCCTGCCTCAGAGCGGAAACAGGGGGTATGCGCAACAAATTTCAAGGGAAGGTTTTCGAGTGGAATAATTGTGTTACGAGCTATATTGGTTAGAGGTACTTCCGCAGTGGGAATGAGATGCAGACGTGTCGTCTCTGCTCTTTCTGGCTCATTCCCCTCTTCGTAATTTGTCTGGACAGAAAAAAGATCCTCTTCAAATTTTGGTAATTGGCCCGTTCCGCGCAGGCAGTCTGCATTGACCAGATAAGGTACATAGATTTCATTGTAACCATGCTCCTGGATATGCGTATCTAGCATGAACTGTGCCAGAGCCCGATGTAGCCGGGCCAGCCCACCTTTGAGCAGGCTGAAACGTGCTCCACTCAGTTTTGCTGCAGTTTCAAAGTCGATCAGCTTGAGGTATTCCCCGATACCGACATGATCTTTGACCGGAAAATCAAAAGTCCGGGGAGTACCCCAACGCCGTACTTCAAGATTGCTGCTTTCATTTATACCTTCTGGCACACTGCTGTGTGACAGATTGGGAATTTCCAGTAATAACTGTTGCAGTTCTGCCTGAATTGATTCAAGCTGATTTTCCGCCTGTTTCAATTCCTCACCGAGATCTGCTACTTCGGCCATAATGGGAGCAATATCTTCCCCCTGTTGTTTAGCAATACCGATTTGTCTGGAAGCAGCATTACGCTTGGCCTGTAATGATTGGGTTTGTGTCTGAACAGATTTTCGGTGCTTTTCCAGAGATTCAAAAGCAGATACGGGGAAATCGTAACCTCTTAGTGCAAGGCGAACAGTAACATTTTTTAGATCGGTGCGTAATTGTTGGATATCTAGCATATAAAACGGGCTCCGAAAATCAGTAGCCGACAGGCTGTCGGGCCGAGTTAAGAAAGGAAACGTCTATCTGTGTGGCAGTTGATTTGATATTTTCGGCCTGCGAATTTTCTGCTTAAGCAGAAATTTAAATATTAGCGTCACAGTTATTTTTCGTTGGCCGGAAATTCAACGTCTATACACCTTTTTTCAAACTTGCAAGCTGTGAAAGAGTACCAGCTAGAGGTTTATTCAGTCATCTTCAAAACTGCATAGTGAAAACAGTTTATGACCCTGTTGCTGTAGTCGTTCACTTCCCCCGATAGCGGGCAAATCCACGACAAAACAGCATTCGATCACTTTCCCGCCCATATCCTGGATCAGTCTGATTGCGGCTTCCATGGTTCCGCCAGTCGCAATCAAATCATCAATCAGCAGTACCCGATCATCTTTGTCAATAGCATCTACATGAATTTCTACTTTATCGTATCCATATTCCAGTTGATAGTCACAGCCGATGGTTTCAGCCGGTAATTTACCCTGTTTACGGATGGGAATAAAACCGGCTCCCAGTGCATAAGCAACCGGTGCAGCAATGATGAAACCGCGCGATTCGATTCCCACTACCTTGTCAATTTTTTCTGCCTGGTAGCGGCGGGTAATTTCTTCAATAGTCGTGTGCAGTCCGATTGGATCTTTGAGAAGAGTGGTAATGTCTCGGAACAAAATTCCTTTACGAGGATAATGTGGAATAGTGCGGATATAAGATTTGATAGACATATAAGGAAAGTGAAAAGCTGTTCTGGCCGCTGATCAATCAGAGTTTCCGCACAGGTGTGGATTGATCAGTGCCGATCGAGATTGTAATCAGGCATTCTGGGAGCGACTATACCGGCCGATCAACTCGGTATGCGCGATAATATGACCTTGCATAACTTTTTCCAGAATAGCCTTGGTGGGTTTGTTCAGATCAGGCAGTATAGTATCCAGTGCGTACAGCTTATGAAAATAACGATGCACTCCAATTGGGGGGCACGGACCGCCGTAGCCGGTTCTCCCCCAGTCATTTATGCCCTCGAGGCTTCCTGCAGGTAAACTATCGGTTATTACATTCTCGGGCAGCTGGTCGGCAGTTGCTGGAATATTGTAGAGTACCCAATGTACCCAAGTCCTTTCGGGCGCATCTGGATCAGGTGCATCCGGATCGTCCACTATCAGAACCAGACTTTCGGTATTTTCCGGTAATCCGGTCCAGATAAGCGCCGGTGATAAATCTTCACCATCACAGGTATGGCGGACAGGAATCAAACCCTGATCGGAAAAAGACGGGGACGTCAAATTGAAGGCCATGGTTCCCTCCCAATAAATATATTTAAAATCAGGTATTGCTTACTTACTTTGAGTTTTAAGTCTCTTATAAACGATACTGTTCCTTATCTTGTACCACTGTGGCCACGGATGTTTAAGTAAGCTGAAAGAACTGGGGTTTCTGAACAGTGCTGGTATTTCAGGATTGAAGAACGGTTTCATGAGGTGTTTAGAAAACCGTAAATACCAAGCATGCAATTTTTACATCCAATTGGCATGCTCGGAAATATGTCTGATTCTAACTGATACTGACCGGTCAGGTTACCCTTGTGATTCTTTAGACAGCTCTTTTCCGGCATTTTTCCGGCGCAGGAAATAGAAAGCTCCTCCTCCTGCTGCCGCTAAGAGAATTATTTCCAGCAGACCAAAACCGGAACCGTGACCCCCATGGCCGCCGCCACCAACATGTAATGGAATACGAACTGCTGCTCTGGCATTGCCAGCATTATCCTCTGTTTCCAGCTGAACAATATATTGGCCGAGATGTTCGAGTTGTGTTGCAACAACAATAATACCTGACGAATATTTTTCAGCAGGCAGGTAAAGTACTTCATGTGTCCCGTGAGCGCTATCGTCGTGTCCTTCCATAAGGACTCTGACAGCAAGAGGAATTTCGCGTGCATCAAGATCAGGAAGCTCAATCGTCATATTGATCTTACCTGCATTGGGCACATGGTCACAGAACGAATGCATAGGGGGAATATCACCCTCCGGAACCTCGTAGACGCTGACTGTAACAGGGAAATCCCCGGTTTCAATCTTGCATCCTCCACCATCATGGTGCCCCTCATGCGCAAGCATGAGCTGGGCTGATGAAGGCAACGATATTAAAAACATTGATATTGCAATGAAAAACCATGCAATACCACTGTTTTGGAAATATTTTTTCATAATTTCTCCATTTTTAATCTTGAATTTCGACTTTAGACTTTACTTAGAAAGATTCCTTTTCAAGCCGGATTTTTCCACGACTTCCGCCCGATTTTCCTGGATGGCTATCAGATGAATTGCGATTGTATAACAAAAATCAAGGTAAAGAGCATAGCAATACTTGCCGGGATACCGTGGATAAAATCATACAGTGCCATCGGGGATATCGGGTGCTATGAAATGGCTTTGATTATTTTTATTTATCATTGTTTTAGAGGCGACTCATAAAAAAAGACTAGAAAAAGGGACATCAAATCAGCCTGAAGATTTCTGTTAAAAAACTTGACCGGTTTTTTTAAATCAGCTAGAAGAAAATTTCATCCCGTTATCACATTGTCAAGGTTGGCGGGATGTGGAGAGAAAAACTTAACCAACTTTTGTTGCTGACTTTCTAATGAAACATAAGTTCATGGGTCAGCTGTACGCGGCTGGTTAATCACATTAACCGTTTTTTCTGGTGAGGAATGATATGGAGGTTCACTCCAGAAAATACAATTATTTCAATTTTATATTGAGAAAGGTATTTATCGATGAAAAAGCAGATAGCGAGTCTGGCAGTACTGGGTCTTGCCTGTGCTGCAGTGAATGTGTCCGCTCAAGGAGACAGGGAGCTCAGGTTGAAAGTAGAAGCGTTGGAGGCCAAGGTTGCCGAGCTAGAAGGGCGATCGGAAAGCGATGGGCATAATGATGACCACGGTTTTGATCGACATAAATTCCATGGTGGAGTAATCCTGAAGCAGGATACTTTTTTTGGTTTTCAGACTATTGTAGATGCAGGCTATGAAATCGCAGATAACATAGATTTCACCTTTTATTCATGGTTGTGGACCAATCCTAATTTCGGACAAAGCAGCGTGGTATCGGGGCCTGCAGGTGATTCAGTCAACTCGGGCGGCAGAGGTCTCTGGACGGAATTTGGAATAGGTTTGAATTTCAGATTTCTCAACGATACTTTGAGCATCAATCCCAATATCGGCATGCTGAATGGTGCGCTGCTGTCTTCTGAAGTGGTAGGCAAAGATATCCGCGCGGGTGAAGGGGTCGTACCTAATCTCGTTGTGAATTACGATGATGATTATTTTACAGCGAATCTCTACGTTGCTTACTACATGGCCACACGTGGTCCGCGTGCAAGAGACTTTCTGCACAATTGGATCAACGTCGGAGTAAAGCCTGCCTTGTTTGATCTGGGGGGAATACTGCCGATTAATTCTGTTGGAATTCATTGGGAGCACTTATGGGCAGCCAAAAATCGTATCGATAGCAGTCTGGAAGGTGCTGTGTATAATTGGGTGGGTCCTTATGTTGAGTTTGGTTTGCCAAGAAATCTCGCATTACGTTTTGCAGGCGGATTCGATGTGAAGGATGACGTATCCAGTAACTTCTATCAGGCTAGTATCAAACTTAATTTCTGATAAAAAATCAACGACACACTGCTTCGGACTCATCTTCTCGAGGGTAAGTTCCCCAAGGGTTGACTTAGTTTGTTTGAAGAAGTAGTCTTGCGACAGCGTGGGCGGTGT
>JBIQJX010000035.1:21397-22895 GCA_044507105.1 Nitrosomonas sp. | reverse complement strand
CGCCGCTGTGAGCGCCGTAGGAATCCCCCGACTTTAGGCGAGGGAGGATGTCAACTACTGCGGTACCCGGCCGATTTTAGAAAGGGGATTATTGCCCCACAATCAATTATTTTTTACTTTTGAGTGACTGGATCAAAGCTTGCTGGTACGGCGGTACATGAAATAGTTGGTCACCCCATAAATTGAAACTGTTTCTCCAACATCAAATCCAAATTTGGTATAAAAATCGACATTGGTAAGCCGATCTGTTTCCAGGTAGCCGGTGATATTTTTTTCATCCAGCATGCTGCAATATCGCTCCATTAGTTGCCTGCCAATGCCGCAGCCCTGGACTTCCGGCAGGACACCGATGGGACCCAGATGCAAGTGATGCTCTTTCGGATCATGTCTTGACCAAATCGATATCCACCGATTCATTCTGACAGCTGACCGCAGACCGATATCCCTGAAGATGGAGGGTATCATCCTAAGTTTTTCCCTGAGGAGAACCTGGCAGCGGGCAGAATCAACCCAGTGGATAATACCCAAGATACGTGCATCATCAGTAGCAGCCAGGATTTCCCCTTTCATCGCACCCAGCACCATATGAAAAAATGCTTCATTTCTGGGTAGTTGATTCACACCGAACACCGCGATATGCAGGGGGCTGGTGACGAAAGCATGTGCAAGCAGACGAACGGCTTCCTCTTGTTGCCCCGAAATTAGCGGTTCAATAATTACAGCCATGATCCAGTATACCTATGAACTGTTTTTAGTGACATCCAGAATTAGCTTCACCAAGGTGTCATAAAGGAAATAGTAATATATTTATCCTAAGTTACAGTGAGCGTACCGAGACATCGTACCAGGTGGGCAATTGGATGGGTGGCAGTTTCATTCGGCAGGTGGGTATAAACGAAAGCAGCAAACTCGTTCTCCTTTAAGGTTGCCAAAGAGTTTAATCAAGGCTGATAAGGAATCCCCTGTAATTTTTAGGTTCATCCTTCAGGACTGACTTTTCCATGAATTTGCAACATCATACTCTTCAAAGTAATCAATCTAAATCCAGCGCAACAGATGCTTATATCATCTTGCTGCAGGAGCTGGAAACTTTGCAATATGAACTGATAGCGGCAGAAAACGAGGCTGCTGAAATGCTGAAAAAGATTGATGTGCGCCATAAGACCAGCGCCGCCAATCTAATTCACTATCTTGGCCTGCGACGCCGTGATGCACGTCCGTTGCAAATGAAGCTGACAGCAGTCGGATTATCTTCTCTGGGACGTGCAGAATCGCGTGTTTTGAGTAATTTGAACGCTATCATGGTTTTATTGCAGCACGCCTTAGGCAGGCAGGTACAGCAAGTGCCTTCAAGCATCGTTACTGCTGAAGTTAACGGTGCTGCCTTGCTGAAAAATAATACTAATCAATTGCTAGGTGATCCTCCAGCGGGTCGACGGACACGGATCATGGTCACATTGCCCGCGGAAGCGGCCCATAACTATGAATTGATCAAGAC
>JBIQJX010000035.1:16535-21297 GCA_044507105.1 Nitrosomonas sp. | reverse complement strand
GAATTTGATACTTCTCCTTGCCCCGGATCGGCAGATGTCTGTGTGCCGGTCAAGGGCAACTGGCTGCAACAGATCGCTCCACATGACATGATCGAATTGACCGATGCCAGAGGGGCAAAGCGTAGGCTACGGGTGATGGATCAGACTGGATCGGGTGTCCGGGTGGAATGCAGCAAAACAGCTTATATCAAATCAGGTATCCGACTCGATCAAATACGCAAATCCGCCACGGGAGAGGTACAGGTTATTGATAGCGGGGAAGTGGGGGAGTTGCCGGAAAAACACGAGATCATCCGCCTGAAACGAGGGGATTATCTGATACTGACGCGCGAACGGATTCCCGGTCGGCCGGCACAGCTGGAACCAAATGGTTTCATACTGTTTCCAGCAAGTATTGCCTGCTCGATACCTGAAGTCTTTGATCGTGTCCGACCGGGAGAACGTATCCTTTTTGATGACGGACTGATCGGTGGTGTAATCCGTAATGTCGATACCGACAGTGTTTTGATCGAGATTACTGAAGCGCGGGATACCGGTGAAAAATTACGAGCCGATAAAGGTATCAATTTGCCGGATACCCCGCTGGGAATGAGCGGACTGACAGCCAGTGATATCGACCACCTGGAATTCGTCACCCGTCATGCAGATATCGTCGGCCTTTCCTTTGTTCATCATCCAGCCGATGTCGAGCTGTTACAGGATCACCTTGAGCGCCTGAATGCAGAAAAGATTGGTATCGTGATCAAGATTGAGACACGTGCTGCATTCGAACAACTGCCCGAACTTTTACTGACTTTACTGCGCTGGCCGGTTGTGGGCGTCATGATTGCGCGAGGTGATCTGGCGGTGGAATGCGGCTATGAGCGGCTGGCTGAATTACAGGAAGAAATTATGTGGCTGTCCGAGGCGGCACATATACCGGTTATCTGGGCTACGCAGGTTCTTGAAACGCTGGCCAGGCATGGACAGCCCAGTCGCGCGGAAGTTACCGATGCCGCCATGAGTGGAAGAGCTGAGTGTGTCATGCTCAACAAAGGAGTACATATTATCCGGGCTATTCAGATGCTGGATAACATACTGCAACGCATGCAGGAACATCAGCGGAAAAAAAGCGCTCTGCTGAGGCGCTTGCGCTGGTAACGGTCTGGCACTTCGGGCGCCTCACCGATTCTGTTGTTTTCCATCCAGAGAGCTCTATGGGAAAGTAGCACCAGCGGTGTCATGAACCACAAAAGTGTGATGGCAGTAGCAGTAGAAAATAAGGTCCGTACCGATAGCGGGCAAGGAATGTTTTTTAATACCAACGGGGAATTTCTTGCTGAAAATTGGTCTGTTACCAGATATGCTGACCTTTACACCCCGAGCCCGGCATGTGCTGATGATAATGAAATCAGCGGTACCGCCAGATATTCCGCATTAATTGTGGTGAAGGGGTTTTCGGGAAATATAAAGAAAAAACCTATTCCGATCTGATAGCAGTGGCGCAAAAGTAACCAGCGCGCAGTCGATCACCCGTTTCAGTTTGGAGTCTACACCAGGAATTCCAGAATCATTGGTTCGTCTTATTGGGGAGGCATTTCATAATCAGCGGTGAGCATTTCGAGAAGATGCTCATTATAATCACGAAAATAAATCCTTCTTCCCCCATAATCATGATTGATCCTCATATTTTCCGCATCACCGGGATTGCTCCCATATTCGATTCCTTCAGCCTGTAGACGTGCGAATATCTCGTCGAATTCCTGTTCGGAAACCTTGAATGCATAATGATGCGACTCAAATTTTTCCCGGTTGTCGAAATCCAGACACAGTGTGTCATTTACCCGCACGACAATGAAACGAGAGAATTTACCCAGATATTCAAAATCAAATAATCTGCAATACAACTCGGCGGATTCGTGCTTGTCGAAGCACGGGATGATAGTGTGGTTGAGTGTAATAGCCATCAAATACTCCTTTCAGCAAAAGAAATTGGTCGCTTGTCTTTTGGCAGATCGCATGTATTTGTACCGTTTTCTCTGTACTTGGGTAAGATAAGTATGACCGGAATCTGACCGCATTTTTCTAATATATTTCTTTACTGATCAGATAGCCCTATGGCAATCATACATTGATTTTTATTATATACCTTTAACTTATTTCCAGTTTCCTCGTTTACAGGCAGCACCAGTGATGCAGCAACCCGGCGGATCCATGGTGGTGAGGACAATAATAATCTTTCTTATCATATTGATAGCCTGAGCTCGAGATAAATGACAGAGTCAACCTGAGTTTGGGGTAAGTTCTTAAGCTTGAGTCAGTCTATTGACTGTGTTGATTTTTAGATCGTCTTCTATTTATTTGTTTACGTATCCACAGGAAGTGAAGTAGTTGGCGCACTCCTCAGGTGTAAACAAGTTGAGGACTGTGCCGGTCTCATTCAAGAGGGAATCGATGGTTCGTTTGGCAGCTTTACGTAACCTGAATAAGCTATGATCAAATGTGGTGTATGACGAGGGGGAGGGAAGCGGTGTAACCTGTTGGCAGAGATCTGGGCAGATCAACCACTGGAAAGGAAACACCACCTGACAGATGATAATGTTTTAGAACTGAACGATCCAGAACAAAATAACCCGCTACCGGCAGTTTTGCGGGCAGGTGCGCGCAAGCTGCTGGCAGCAGCGATTGAATCGGAAGTAGCGGCTTTTATCAGACAGCATGGTACTGAGGAGGGTAAGGCGGCAGTGGTCAGAAATGGTTATTTGCCTGAGCGTACTATTCAGACCGGATTGGGAGATATTGCAGTCAACGTACCGAAAGTACGTGACCGCTCTGGTTCTGGCATCAAATTCATGTAAAATCCACACGATTCTGACCGATAACGGTATCCAGTTTACGTTCCCGCCGCGCTATCGTGACGGGCCGACAGCCCGGTATGTGATCCATATGTTTGACAGGTGTTGTCAGGCCAATGGCATTGAGCACCGCCTTACCAGGCCCAATCATCCCTGGACAAATGAGCCAGATCGTTTTATCTTAGATCCATTCCAGCACATCGTGGGACTGAACAGCTAGCGCCATCTCAATGCAGGCTCGCTTCACGCTCTCCGCCACCTTTCTCGCATAACTCCTTGTACCGGTAGAACGTATCTCGGCTGTATCCTATCGCCTTACAGGCCTGCGATACATTCCCAAGCTGCCGGGCCAATTCTAAAATACCCAACTTTGGTTTGATAATCTTCTCTTGATAACAGCTCATGTCTGACACTCCTTTTCCTGTCCAGTTTATGAAAAATGTCAGTTAAATATTAACTAATACAAATTATCTACTACAGCCCCTTCTTGGCCGAGCTGGGTGATTTGCTATTTGTGCTGGAGTTTTCCCTTTGTCTGGTTTTGGTGGATCTTTTTTGCTCGGGTTCTTTGTAATCTTCTTTGAAATGCATTACCTCTTCCGCCAGTTCTTTTCCATCAACTTCTGACTTGGCAAGTTTTGGCAGTATCATTTTTTCTTCTTCTTTGACATGATGTTCAACATATTCTCCTAATACAATAACCTTTGCATCATAATGATCATCATCGGGTTCCATTGACTGGAGCTGGGAGATGAGTTCTTTTACGCTTGCATGTTCTACCTCGGCCTCATCCATCAAAATCTGGTCATCGATCACATCACGTGTTGCCGGATAAACGATCGATTCTTCTGCCAGGGCATGCAGTGTTAATTCTTCACATATTTCTTTGACGAGTTTTTCTTTTTTGTTCTTGCTGTTCCCTTTTTCAACTAAACTCTTGAATTCATCAAATAAATTTTTAACTTTTTCGTGATCCGCCTTAAGCAGTTTCACGATATCGCCTATTGCGGTTTTAGCAGGCTTGCTTTCTTTATGTTGAGTCATGATTGTCTCCTGATGAGTAGGTGCGCCATCATCTGCTAGAAATTAAGCTGCCGTCTGTTCGATTGCTAACCTATCTCGAAACTCCGCCAACAGGGGCATAAAGCGCTATCGGGGGTTTATTATTACACCCGTATTTATTTCAGATTACTGAGGCTGAGCTTGAGATTGAAGATGAGGGCGGGCCGGATGAAACACTGGAACATTTCAGAATACGCTATCGCATTGCCGGGTGGGAACGATTGGAAGGTAAGTGAATCCTATTTTTGCTTTTGCTCAACTGGAGTATGTTTTTTCAGGGGGGTGTTCAGGCACAGTAAGGCAGGGAGTGTGATTCAATGCTGTGGGGAAATTCAGTGTGATTTTGCAACCGGGACTGTCGGGTATGATTTTAAAAATTCGCCGGCTTTATTTATCAATACCCACCAATCATAAACGTTGCAGATGTCTCTGGCAGTATAACCACCACAGTTTCACAGCAAGGACGGATGTTGCCTGATAAATCTGCTCCGGAGTATGCCGATTTGATGGTAGTATAAATAATAGACTGTATTTATTCTTTAAATCCCGCCGTGAATAAATATCCTTTACACTTTTTCAAATTAAAGTTCATCTCTGACTTTTCTCCTGAACTATTTATCAATTTCAGCTCATTGTGAGAAATAAACCATGGCAATACCTCAAGAAATAGCCCTAACTGAGAATAAAATATTATCTGCTCTTCCTAAATTTGAGTATAAACAAATAAACGACAATCTGGAGCTGGTTAAAGTATGGTGTGGAGAAGTGCTGTTTGAAGTTTCGGAAAAGCTGGAATGTATTTATTTCCCTACTTCAGCGGTTATTTCGCTCCTGGCGCGTACGGAAGATGGGGCAGCAGCTGAAAT
>JBIQJX010000035.1:11417-16435 GCA_044507105.1 Nitrosomonas sp. | reverse complement strand
GCCACAATTATGTACCTGGTTACTGTTAAGTTTTTCTCGAGCCAATACGGACACCCTGTTCCTCACTCATGAGGCTATTGGTTATTATCTGGCGGTGCCTGCGGAAACGATAAGTGAAGCAATGAGAAAATTAACGGATTCAGGACTTATTCGGTGTAAGCAACAAGAAATAATTCTTGTGAATAAACTGGAGATGGAAAAGTATGCGTGTGGATGTTACAAAACGATAAATAGTGAAGTCATTTAACTTCGTTGTGCTGTTTGAGTGAATCCAGGCAGCAATCCCTCTCCAGTTTAGTTGTCAATGAATTTATTTTGAAAAATAATATTCTTTGACAGAGGATTCGACAGAGGATTCGTTACAGCAATCGAGCTGTTTATACGGTCCCAGGTTGAAACAAACAGATGCAATACCGTATCTTTATCAATCATCGACGGATGATGAGGCTTAACTTTTTGTAAATGTTGATGGTACTCACAAATAAGTTTAACGGCTTCTTCCAGAGTGTCAGGATCTGTTTTGTTCAGCGAATAAGAAAGCAGCAGAGAAAATTCGAGTTGTCGGGCGAGATTCTGCCAGCATTCCTCCAGCTCCATGGCCGCTTCATATTTACTATCTCTCCATAAGAGATTGAGCATTTCGCTAAAGATACGTACCTTGCCAAACTTCAATCTGAGGTCTCGCAAAGAGGCACCCACAAAATCCTGGAAATTGGCTTCATGAAGAGTATCTTCGCTATAGAAGCATAACAAGGTCAGCTCTACATCGAAAAATTTTAGTTGACCCCGCCGCTTGTACTCACTTACTTCAAAGCCTAACTGTTCCAGTTTTCCAATGACTGTTTTTCTTAAGGAAGGCTTTGCATAGATGACTACTGCTTCATTTTTTAACAGGCCTTCCTGGATATAGCGCGTAATCGCTTCAGCCTGAAAAATATCATCTTGACAAACCTGAACAATATGGTTTTTATTGGAATCAGTTAAATTCCACGCGGTTAAAGTCCACATAGTATACAAACCTATAAAAATTGATTTTCTTAACTAAGCGTTATATACCCCTATCTTATAAGCCTGCATTCTAAGCATTTTCAGATTAATTACAACAATAGTTCAAAAAAATTAAAAATTCTGAGTCAGGCGTTGTAAAAATTTAACAGGCTCTCTGTAAATCATTTATCCGGTCTTCCGATGATTAGACTGGAATACCCTCCACGGAATTCATTTTTGCTGACTTCCAAATTATAAAATAAGCAAATGATGAGTTTTCTATCGATAAGTAATCTCTAGATCATCCGTACTGAAATATTAAATCTGGAAACGGTAATTAGAGTAGCTTACTCAGTATGCGCCTTTCCGATCGCGGTTTCCAAGTCCAATTTTCTGTCGCAGCAATCTGTCGTTTGTGATGTATCGTCGAATCTGGTTTACTCAATAGCAATGCCAATATTGGCGAATCATAGGTTGGGTTGATTTTTGATGCGTTTACCTGTTCGGCTGCCGGTTTCAATAATTCCGTCAATGTCCGCGCTTCAGAGGTAGGGGCAGAAATGCGTAGCGAAAAAATTCTGTTTCGGGCGGGAAATTGCAGATTATTCGTCTGTACTTTGCCGGTGATCGCGCGGCTTGTCTATCCGTGCGCTACAGTGTAGTTAAATAGCTACCCTCGGAATACGATATCGAATTCCGCTACCATAAAGTCCGGGTTTTCCGGAGAGGGATTCAGTTTTACAATCAGAGCTTCCGGGTTTGAGACGCTCTGCAGAATCGAATCTTTCTGAATATACGGATCTCCCTCAAAATACATCTGCGTGATCAGCTCGTCCCGTTTACCCCTCACATCGAAGTGGATGTGAGCAGGACGGATTCTGCTGGGCGTGACAGGATAGTGCAGCGGTTTTATGGTCTTAAACTGATAGCGACCATCCGGATCCGTCGTCACGGCCCCGAAGCCTTCAAAGTTAGGATCGAGCGGTGCCGGATTCGTGTCGGCAGGGTGAGCATAACGTCCAAAGGAATTGGCTTGCCACACTTCGATGTCTGCACCTGCGACCGGTTTCCCGTCCGGCGTTCTTACCTGGCCGCGGACGATGAGAATCTGGCCTTTGGCTTGCCCCAAACCCCCGGGCACACGTGTCAGGTCACCACTCCGATCAGGTTCGCTCATGACAGGATAAAATGGCCCCAGCACCTGTTCCTGTGTCCGTTTCAGCTCCCGCTGAGCAAAAACAGAAGTGGCAGGAGAGAGCATGCCGGCAGTAAATAGTGCACTTGATGCTTTTAGAATGATGCGCCGCTTCCGGATTTTCTGATTTTTTAGTTTATCAAATTCCATGTATTTCCTCCTTCAGCCAGCTGATTAAATCCACCTGCTTCTGAATTGCCTTGTCGCCCCGTATCCTGACCCTATTCCAAATGTCTCATGAATCAGGTCGTTCATGGTCTATCAGTAATGACCTTCACGGCTTCCCAAGGTTCGTCCCTGCGCCAGCAGCGCCAAGAGTAGGAACAGGCAGGAAAGGGATCATTTAGCGATCAGTTTGCCAGATGCTTGCCTGGATACACCCAACTGTGGTTTTCGGGCAGTGAATTATTGTTTCAATTTCGCGGCGGTTTTGCCGTAAACAGCAAGAATATTTATAAAACGCGAGGATGAAACGATGGGAAACGGTATTCTGGGCATTGGTGTTTCCGGTCTGCAGGCAGCACAAGCCGGATTGTGGACGACCAGCCATAACATCAGCAACGCGACGACGCCCGGTTATAACCGGCAGCAGACTGTTCAAAGCACGAATATTTCCTTATCAAGCGGGAATGGCTTTCTCGGACAGGGAGTGCAAGTCTCTACTGTACAGCGTGTTTACAGCGAGTTTCTGGTCGGTCAGGCCTTGCAGGTGCAAACGCAAAGCAGCCAGTTGAGCAGTTATTACAATGAAATCAGGCAGATCGATAACCTGCTGGCCGATACTACTGCCGGGCTGACGCCAGCGTTGCATAATTTTTTCAATGCAGTGCAGGAGGTAGCCTCCAGCCCGACTTCGATTCCCTCACGTCAGGCGATGTTAAGCAATGCTGAAGCACTGGTGAGCCGCTTCCAGGCGATCGACCAGCGTTTTTCGGAAATGCAGGAAGGAGTGAATACCCGGATTACCAGCAGCGTGGAGACGATCAACTCGCTGGCACAACAGATCGCCACCCTGAATATCACTATCCAAACAGCAGAAGGTTCGACGAATGGCCAACCGGCCAATGATCTGCAGGACCAGCGCGATACACTGATCCGCAATCTCAGCCAGCTGGCCAATGTCGAGGTCGTTCATCAGAACAACGGCCACTACAATATTTTCGTCGGCAGTGGTCAGGCACTGGTCGTTGGTACGCAGACCATGGTGCTCAAAACCGTGCCTTCCACCGATGATCCGCAGCGTCTGACCGTGGGGATCAGTAGAGGCAGTGAGACAATCCTGCTGCCTGAACACCAGTTGCAAGGCGGCAGTCTGGGAGGGTTACTGGCCTTCCGCAGGGAAACGCTGGATTCTGTGCAGCATGACTTTAATGAGCTTGCACAAGGACTTGCCAAATCTTTCAACGATCAGCATCAATTAGGGAAGGATCTGCAAGAGGGGGCCGGGAAAGCCTTCTTTACGATAATGAATTCGAATCAGGCAGCGCAGAGCATCAGGGTGGCGATCAGCGATCCTGCTGAGATTGCCGCGGCAGATGATGAAGGAGGGGTGGCGAATAACGGTAATGCTTTACGGCTCGCAAGTCTGCAGACAGAAAATATCGTGCAGGATGGAACTGCGTCTTATCAGTCAGCCTATGCCCGGCTGGTCAGCCAGATCGGCAATAAGACGCGTGAGCTGGAGGTGACCAGCCAGGCGCAGGAGAATCTGCTTGCGCAGACGGATCAGTCGCTGCAGTCATTATCCGGTGTCAATCTGGAGGAAGAGGCTGCCAATTTGTTGCGTTACCAGCGGGCGTTCCAGGCTTCCAGTAAGGTCATTGAAATCAGCAATTCACTGTTCGATACCCTGCTCAGAATTTGATCGATCTTAACCACGAAAGGAATACATCATGCGCGTGAGCACTAATACACTCCATGACCAGGGGGTCAACTCCATGCTGCAACAGCACAGCTCTCTGCTCAAACTGCAGCAGCAGCTTTCGACCGGCAAACGTATCCTCACCCCGTCGGATGATCCGATCGGTGCGGCGCGAGCCCATGAGCTGTCTCAGGCTGTTTCATTAAATGCCCAGTAGGCGGAAAACCGCCACCGGGCAACAGACAGTCTCGGGCTGGTGGACAGCACACTCAACGGCGTCACCCATCTGATCCAGCATGTACAGTCTCTGGCCGTGGCTGCTGGTAATCCGGTGCTTTCGGACAATGACCGGGCGAGTATGGCGATTGAGCTGCGCGGCCGTTTCGAGGAATTGCTGGGGCTGGCGAATACTAAAAATGAACAGGGGAATTATCTGTTCTCCGGTTTCAAGGGGGATACCCAACCATTTGAACAGATTGACGATGTTGTGACCTATCAGGGGGATGCGGGGCAGCGTCTGATACAGGTTTCCGGCTCCCGTCAGTTGCCGGTGAGTGAAACTGGTGAGGCGATTTTTGAGCCGGAAGGTGTGAGTTTATTTCAGACCATTGAGGATTTTATGAGTGCGCTGGAAACCCCGGGGAGTGATGTGAATAGTGCAGTAAGTACAGCGTTGCAACATTTTGAGGCGGCACTGGATAACGTGCTGACTAAGCGGGCAGCGGTCGGCTCACGTCTGCAGGAAATTGAAGCGCTCCAGCAGATCGGCGAGGAGACGACCATTCAGTATCAGCAGTCACTTTCACGTCTGCAGGATCTGGACTTCACACAGGCTATATCTGATCTGGTGCGTCAGCAGGCTCTACTCGAAGCGGCCCAGCAATCTTTCATCCGGATATCGGATTTATCTCTGTTCAATGTGATTTAACCGGTTTCATCCATTCCATTCATTTGAGTTCTGCGGGTTCTTTGGCT
>JBIQJX010000035.1:0-11317 GCA_044507105.1 Nitrosomonas sp. | reverse complement strand
TTTATGTTTTTCTCGTGGCTGTTGATCGCAGTGGTTGTGTTACCGTTTCAGGTCACGGCTGGTAAAGACTTGAATGATCCCATGACGGCCATTAATGAGCCATTCCGGTTCAAACTGGCCGGTCCTGGCTGCGGTTTCGGCTGACAGGCCGACCAGCACTTCCGATTTGAGTGTTCGCAAAGCGACTACAGCTCGTCCAAACCCATTGAAGAATAAATGCTTTTCCGTCGTATGTGGCCAGCGGCGATCACCTGCAAAATAGCGGTAATTCAAATCTCCTTTGAAGATTACTAATGCGGCATCGCTGAAAGTATCATGCGTGAGTGTCTGATCTTCGCAAAAGGAGACAGGCAGGCCCAGTGCGGGACTGATCCGGAGGATCAGACGGTTGCTGTGCTGCAGGTGTACGATGTCCTCACCCAGCTTGCGGGCCATCGGAATCGATGAGGTTGTTAATTCCGTGATCAAATATTCCAGATCAGACAGAGTGACGTCCGAAATGAACATCGGCCAGGGTCTGACATGGGCAACCACCTGCGAACAGTATTTGCAAATTTCCCGGATTAGCAGCAGATCTGCCAGCACATCTATGCCGGCATTGTCGAATACAAAATCGACGCGGTGCAGGCCGGAATCGAGCAGCGTGCCGACAGCGTGGCTTTCGTCCACGAGCAATGAAATCTGATCGGCATCGGTGATGACCTGCTGGCTGAGATCAGCGGTATTTCCCGTCATCGATCGATGGAGTAATCCGCTGATAGCGCAGTTAGAATGACCATGATCGGTCAGGGCGGCGAGAGATTCGACAGCCTGGCTGCTGGCAGTGTTTTTGATCGACCGGAAAGGATCAACCGGTGCAGTTGCCATGTAGCCAAAGGCCAGCAGGATACGCGCATAAAAGTAAAGTTCGACCGTCAGGAACGGTACATTCGTCCAGTGATATCCGACAATCGGCTTGATATATTGCTCGAGTGTGCCGGGAATTATCGGAGGTAAGGGGGTAATGCTGCCTTCCCGTATTTCTGAGGCCAGTTGTCTCAATGCCTGAATCGTGCGGGTATCAGCATGGTCTTCCAGACGGGCAAGGATCCCCGGCAATCGCGTTGCTATTGTATAAGCTGCAAAGGAACCGGGTTCTCCCGTATTCAGGCGTGCCGGAATTCGCGTGGAAGAATGATATTGCATAGTTACAAGTTAATTTTCCGGTGGAATGTGACATTGTACAGGGATAGCAGGGGGAAATAGCCGGTCTGAATAAGAATGGGAAGTCTTCCACAGGAGAATTGGGGCTGTTTTGAAGCTGCTATTGGCTACGTTCGAGTGTGTTGTTGGGCTTACTGTCGGGTAAGGCGTGACAGGACACCTGATCCTTCTCTGTAGCGAGACACACAACGCAGCCAAGCAGCAGGCAGGTGGTAATCGGATGTAGGACAGTCTTATCTATCGGGCCTGCATGCGTAAAGTAGAGAATCCCTTATCCAGCAGAATTATTCAGGAGCTGATAAGCGCTCAGCAGCAGTTCTAAGATAATTTTGAGTAAACTGAAAATATAGCTCTATAGCCCTGCTCTGATTACGACGGGCAGAGAATCCGGGCCGGCCGGCTTTTAAGGAGGCGTATCATGGACAGACAACGCGGCATAAGCGGAGCAGCTCGATTTGGGCGCAGGCTGGTATCGATACTGGCCCCCGGTATGATGCTTTCCGGTTTGTGCTGGGGTGAGCCGGAAACTGCCCGGCTGTCTGTCGATAACAGGCAGCTATCTCAGCACTGGTTCCAGGAATTCCGGATCGGTGGCGGCTTGCATTATTTTTTCCATTTTCCGGGTGCGGTTCCGCCAATTCCGATCTACCCGGGAGTGCAATGGGTTTATCCCTGTTTTCCTTTCGTCAGTTGCGTGGTACAGCAGCAATATCGGAAATATGACAGACGTGACAGACAGAGATTGCCACGACCGAGACCGGTATTTGACCCCGAAACTGCCGTCACAGATGAAGCCATGGATATGTGGCGGGCAGGGTTGCGGCCACCTGTGGAACCCTTCCGTACGGATGAGCGTGACATTGTGCCGGAATTTCTGGATCACAGCCTGATTCGACCGGAATATGAAGCGACCGGCAGTGTGCTCCCCGAATTCTCCAGTAAAAATGAATGATCTGCTCCTGCAAAAACATCCGAAGCAGCTAACCTGCTGTAACCGGTACCGGTCCGCGAGAGGACATTAAAGCATCTCTGAAAACCGCCTGTGTCGCCTTTTGGCGTTGAAAATCGACGCCTATATTCATTTATCCTCTGTAAATTCTGCTTTCTCTGGAGTAGCCGTTAGCAGGTTTTATCGTTTCCCCTTTTCGTTTTACCGGTGGGATCACCTGATTAGGGGCTTAAATCTTCATCTGTTCAGCACATCGATTCCCGGCCTGGCGCGGATAATTCGGTCTTCATCGACAGGAGTCCGCTATGGCAGATGACAACGATCTTGAGCGTACTGAACCGGCTTCTCCCCGGCGCCTGGAAAAAGCCAGAGAAGAAGGTCAGGTTGCGCGCTCACAGGAGCTGACCACATTCACGGTGTTAATAGCTGCTTCCGGCAGCCTGTGGTTTATCGGCCCGATGATCATGCAGAAGCTGACCGGCCTGCTGGAGAGTGGCCTGTCTATGGAGCGGGAAGTTGCCTATGACCCGGCACTTCTGGTGCCCCGGCTGTTTCAGGTGGCGCTCGATGGCTTGCTGGCTCTCGCGCCTCTGCTGGGCTGGTTGATGATTGTGGCACTGTTCGCGCCTATGCTGCTCAGCGGGTGGCTCTTCAGTTCTAAAGCATTATTACCGGATTTCAAGCGTCTTGACCCGATCAAGGGGTTCAAGCGGATATTTTCCGTACGCGCTTTGATCGAGCTGATCAAGGCGATATCCAAGGCGCTCGTCATCGGTGGTGTGGCGGCAGGGGTGATGTGGCACCACAAACAGCATGTGCTCGACCTGGTCAATGTGCCGGTGGATCTCGGGCTGGCTGATATGGGCAGATTGATGTTGCTGGCTTTTATTCTGATCGTCAGTGCGATGTTGCTGATAGTTGTGATCGATGTGCCGTTCCAGATCTGGAATCATGGGCGCCAGTTGAGAATGTCCCGGGAAGATCTGCGCAAGGAGGCGAAAGAGGATGAAGGCGATCCGCAAGTCAAAGCCCGTATCCGCAATGTACAGCGTGAGATGGCGCGCCGGCGGATGATGGCGGAAGTTCCGAAAGCGGATGTTGTGATCACCAATCCGACCCATTATGCGGTAGCGCTGAAATATCAGGACAGCTCGATGCGTGCGCCGAAAGTGATTGCCAAAGGTATACATCTGGTGGCAGCCCGTATCCGGGATCTGGCAGCGACGCATCAGGTGCCGGCACTGGAAGTGCCGCCCCTGGCCCGCGCACTGTATCACCATGTGGAGCTGGAAGCAGAGATCCCTGAAGCACTTTATACCGCAGTTGCACATGTGCTGGCCTACGTTTTTCAGTTGAAAAAATACCAGACGGCCGGTGGGGCTGTTCCGCAATTGTTTCCGGAGATAGTCGTGCCGGATGAGCTGGATCCCGCCTGACGGGTATTCACCGGATAAATGCGCAATCCTCGTCACCATATATGTTAAATGAATAATACACTGTCTTTGTCCACTCTGTTCCGGGGCAATCAGCTGCAAAGTCTCGCCGGGCCGATGCTGATCATCATGATCCTGGCAATGATGGTGTTGCCTCTGCCACCCTTTGTCCTGGATGTTCTGTTTACCTTCAATATCGCACTGGCAGTGATCGTTCTGCTGGTCAGTCTCTATTCACGCGATGCACTTGAATTTGCGGCTTTCCCGACCGTGCTGCTGATCACCACTTTGTTGCGGCTTTCCCTCAATGTGGCTTCCACCCGGGTAGTGCTGCTGAATGGCCATACCGGTCCGGATGCGGCCGGGAAAATCATCGAGGCCTTCGGTCATTTTCTGGTGGGCGGAAATTATGCCGTCGGTCTGGTGGTGTTCATTATCCTCGTAGTGATCAATTTCGTAGTGATTACTAAAGGTGCCGGACGTATCGCAGAGGTCAGCGCCCGTTTCACGCTGGATGCGATACCCGGTAAACAAATGGCTATTGACGCCGATCTGAATGCCGGCCTGATTGGAGAGGAGGAGGCACGCAAACGGCGTGAGCATGTTGCCCAGGAAGCAGATTTTTACGGTTCGATGGATGGTGCCAGCAAGTTTGTGCGGGGCGATGCCATTGCGGGCATTCTGATCATGCTGATCACCATCATCGGCGGGCTGGTGGTGGGCATACTGCAGCATGATCTGAACGTTGCTGATGCAGCCAGAAATTATACGCTGCTGACGATAGGTGACGGACTGGTGGCTCAGATTCCCGCGCTGATCATTTCCACCGCTGCCGGTCTCGTTGTCAGCCGGGTCAGTACTGATGAAGATCTCGGACAGCAGGTGGTGAGCCAGTTGCTGGACCGGCCGCAGGTATTATGGCTGACAGCAGGCATTCTAGGGACACTGGGACTGGTGCCGGGTATGCCTCATTTCGTTTTTCTGCTGCTGGCGGGGGTAATCGGTACGCTCGCCTGGCATTTGTCCCGCCATCCCGCACGGGCTGACGTGAAATCTGAGATGCCGGAGGCGATTGCACCTGAAACCCAAGATGCCAGCTGGGAAGATGTGGTTCAAGTCGATACGCTCGGATTGGAAGTCGGTTATCGCCTGATTCCGCTGGTGGACAGACAACGCCAGGGAGATCTGCTCAGGCGAATCAACGGTATACGCAAGAAATTTGCTCAGGAAATCGGTTTTCTTCCCCCGGTCGTGCATATCCGGGACAACCTGGAGCTGCGCCCCAATGCGTATCGCATCACGATGAAAGGGTCGGTCATCGGTCAGGGTGAATCGTATAACGGTATGTATCTTGCGATCAATCCCGGTCAGGTAACGGTGACATTACCCGGCAACAGCACCGAGGATCCGGCATTTGGACTGCCCGCTGTGTGGATCGATGTGGCACAGCGTGAGCTGGCGCAGACCAGTGGCTATACCGTGGTCGATGCCAGTACGGTGGTGACGACACATCTGAATCATCTGATGCGCAGCCATGCTTCCGAGCTGCTCGGGCGTGAGGAGTTGCAGAAGCTGTTCGATCATCTGGGGCGCAGTATACCCAAGCTGACAGAAGATCTGATTCCCAAGCTGCTGCCGCTGGCGACGGTACAAAAAGTCTTGCAGCACCTGCTGGAAGAGGGAGTGAATATTCGTGATATGCGCACCATCATCGATATTCTGACTGAGCATGCGGGACGTACCCAGGAAGTGACCGAGCTGCTTGCGCTGGTCCGGGTGGCGCTGGGGCGTGCAATTGTGGAGCAATGTTTTCCATCCGGTACTGAGTTACAGGTCATGAGCCTGCATCCCGAACTGGAAACCATTCTGATGCAGGTGGTGCAGTCAGGATCACTGGCAGACGGTGGTATAGAACCGGGGCTGGCCGATACGCTGACACGCGAAGCAGTGAATGCAGTGCAGCGCCTGGAACATCTCGGGTTATCGGCCGTGCTGGTGGTACCGGATGCAATCCGCCTGTTGCTGGCGCGTTTCCTGCGCCGTTCATTGCCTCAGTTGAGAGTACTGGGCTATTCCGAAATTCCGGATACCAGAAAAATCAAATTCGTTTCTATCATCGGGGGTAACAAAAAATGAAAGTGAGAAAATTTTTGGCCGCCACCTCCCATGAGGTGTTACGTAAAGTCAAAGAAGAACTGGGGGCCGATGCGGTCATTCTGTCGAACAGGCAGGTGACGGGCGGCATTGAAATCATGGCACTTGCCGGCACGGACATTTCCAGTCTTGTCAGTGATACATCGCCTGCCGCCTCTTCTCCAGCGGCAAAAACTGCTGTTGTTCCGGATGAGACATCAGCAGCAGAGACCGCGACACAGTCCGGCCCGAAACCGCCGGAGGCGGCCGGAATGGATAATCTGGGCAGGAATATCATCCAGGAAATCCAGGCCATGCGGCAGTTGCTGGAGGATCAGCTGACCACTATCGGCTGGAGCAGCTTTTCCCAGAGAAATCCTGATGGCATGAAGGTGCTGCGTACCCTGCTGCATGCCGGTTTCAGTCCGCTGCTGTCGCGCCATTTGCTGGATAAGCTGCCGACAGATTGTGATTTCGAGCAAAATCTGAAAAAAACCATCGCCCTGCTGACGCTCAATTTACGTACGGCAGCCGGCGATGAAATCATTGAGCAGGGCGGGATCTATACCCTGATCGGCCCGACCGGTGTCGGTAAAACTACTACCACCGCGAAACTGGCCGCGCGTTGTGTTATTCGGCATGGGGCTGACAAAGTGGCGCTGCTGACGACAGACAGCTACCGGATCGGGGGGCACGAGCAATTGCGCATCTACGGCAAACTGCTGGGTGTATCTGTCCGCAGCATCAAGGATATTGACGATTTGCAGCTGATGTTGCACGAATTACGCAGTAAACATATGGTGCTGATCGATACGGTGGGTATGAGCCAGCGGGATCAAATGCTTGCCGAACAGATTGCCATGCTGAGCCAGTGCGGTACAGAAGTGAAGCACCTGCTGTTACTCAATGCCACCAGCAGCGGCGATACGCTGGACGAAGTGATTTCCGCGTATCAGCAGCATGGTATTCATGGCTGCATTATTACAAAAGTGGATGAGGCGGCAAGCCTGGGGGTGGCACTGGATGCGATGATCCGGCGCAAGCTGGTGCTGCATTATGTGACCAATGGGCAGAAAGTTCCGGAAGATTTGCATACTGCCAATTCCCGCTACCTGCTGCATCGAATTTTCAATCCGTCACGAGATAATTCGCCTTTTTCCCTGCAGGATCCGGAATTTGCTTTGATCATGGCAGGCAATCCTGCTGATCAGCCGGCCGCGATACAGAGAGCTCCTGCTGAGGCAAATCATGATTGGCAATAGGAAAGATCAGGCATCCGGATTGCGTGAGTTGGCGACACTGGAAACACATCGCGGTGTACGTGTGTTCGCAGTAGTGGGCGGGCGAACCGGCGTGGGCAAGACCAGTACCGTAATCAATCTGGCCATCACACTGGCAAAAACAGGAAAGCGGGTGCTGATTCTGGATGAGAATCCCCGTCATAACGACGTCAACGCCAATCTGGGTCTGGTGGCGCGTTACGACCTGCTGCATGTGATCAATCGGGACAAATCACTCGAACAGGTCATGACGCAAGGTCCGGAAGGAGTACGGATCCTGACGGCAATGCGCGGGATTCATTCGCTGGCAAAGCTTTCTCCCGCTGACCAGGACCGGCTCATCAGATGTTTCAGTGAGCTGTCTCAGACGGTGGATGTGGTGCTGATCGACACCGCGATCGGTGCCGCCAGCCGGGTCGTACCGCTAAGTCTGGCTTCCCAGCAGGTATTGATCGTGCTTTCCGGTTCCGGCAAGGCAATCACAGATGCTTATGCGTTGATCAAGCTCATCAGTCGTGAATATGCCCGCCGGGATTTTCTGGTGCTGGTCAACAAAGTAGATTCAGAAGTGAGAGGGCACGATATCTTCAGCAATATTGCCAGCGTTGCTCACAAGCATCTGGCTGTCAAGCTGGAGTCGATGGGGTGCATTCTGTTTGACGACAAACTGTATCGTTCTGCTCAGCTTTGTCAGCCGGTGGTGGAAATTTTTCCTGCATCCGAATCTGCTGCCGGTTACCGGCGCCTGGCGGAGAAGCTGATGCGGTGCGCTGGTCCGTGGACAGATAACGATGGTGTGGAGAATTTCATGCGGCGTCTGATTCGCACCAGCCATCTCGATACGGCAAATTTTACGGTTTGAACGCGCTTATGTATACCGAAACAGGAATCATTGATAAAGATCAGTTCGTTACTGAGTTTACACCGCTGGTCAAGCGGATTGCTCACCACATGATGACCAGATTACCTGCCAGTGTGCAGGTGGATGATCTGATTCAGGCGGGGATGATCGGGTTACTGGATGCCATCAAGCGTTATGAAGGTTCGTATGGTCGTCAGTTTGAAAGTTATGCCGCACAGCGTATTCGCGGCTCGATCCTGGATGAATTGCGGGAAGCAGACTGGCTGCCACGCAGCCTGCGCCGGAAAATGCGCCAGATCGAGACAGCTATGCGGGCACTGGAACAGCGTATGGGGGGGCCGCCGAGTGAGCAGGACGTAGCGGATGAGCTGGGTATGCCGTTGGAGGAATATCAGGGAATGCTGCAGGAAGCGCGTGGCGGGCAGCTGATTTATTATGAAGATTTCCAGGAAGACGATGAAGATCATTTTCTTGATCGATTGTGTGGCAGCAAGACTAATGAGCCACTGGACCGACTGCTGGACAAGAATTTGCGGGAACTGGTAGTGGCCGCCATTGAGAAACTCCCGCCCAGAGAAAAACTGATCATGGGTATGCATTACGAACAGGAAATGAACTTGCGCGAGATTGGGGAAGTGCTGGGCGTTAGCGAATCCCGTGTGTGCCAGTTACATACCCAGGCCATTTCCCGGTTGCGGGCCCGTTTGAGAGATAAATAAATTATCATTCGCCCGGTGAGACCGCCACGTACCCGCGGGGATGGGCCGCTGCGGTTTTAAGGTTACCAGAAGGGAGTCGTCATTGCCGCATCGTTTTGAGGGCTTCCGCCCATTTATGCAGCTCGTCGAGTAGCGATGCGCTTGAGTTGAGGTGATGCTGGTCGGGCGTAAATTTTCTGTTTTCATTGATGAGCGTGAAAACATTCTGGACTGTGACCGCTTCTACCATGGGCATTATTTTCAAAGTGGTCAAGGTCAGTTTTTCGACCAGCGCAGAGCGTATCCCGCCTGAAACGCCGCCGTAACTGACAAGCCCGGCGGGTTTATAGTTCCATTCCTTGTAGACGTAGTTGAGCGCGTTGAGCAGTGAAGGGGGCGGACCAAAATTATATTCCGGTGTAACGAATACATAAGCATCTGCTGCATCGACACTGGCAGCCCAGTTTTTGGTATGTGCATGCTGGTATTGCTGACGGACGGGATGCTCCGGTTCGTCGTATACCGGCAGGTCGAATTCTGCGATATCGACCAGTACAGCTTCAAATTTACCATGCTGTACTGCTGTTTCATGAAACCACTGTGCGATAGAGGGTCCGATACGGCCGGGGCGTGTGCTGCAGATGATAGTATGAAGTTTCAGGGGCATTGTTTCTCCTTATCAGGAAATAGGGAAATATTTCTCTCAACTGATTACGAATCTCATGATTCTATCTGTTCTTCATGGATTACCATAGCCTGAACAATAAGCAGATGGAAAAAAACCGGGGTTTTTAACCTGGCTCCCCGGGTGGAGAGTAATATTTTAAGCTAGGTATTTAACCTTTTCGTGCCTGCTATCCTTCTGTTTTTGTGAATTATCCTGAGCTGTGTAGCGTGAGTCTGACAGCAGAAAGGAAGCGCAAACCCGTTTATTTGGGTTCGGGTTTTTTTCTGGCACGCGGATGTGCCTGATCGTAGACCCTCGCCAGATGCTGAAAATCCAAGTGCGTATAGACTTGTGTACTGCGGATACTGGCGTGTCCGAGCATTTCCTGCACGGCACGAAGATCTCCGCTTGATTGCAGCAGATGAGAAGCGAACGAGTGGCGCAATGCATGTGGATGCACCCGCTCATCCAGTTTTTGCAACAGGGCGCGCTGATGCAGACGATAGGCAACCGTACGCGGATGGATACGTCGCCCGCGTTGTGACAGGAACAGGGCGGTTTCTCCCGGTGTCAGCCAGGTTGTACGCAAGGGTAACCATGCCTGTAGGGCCCGCAGTGCAACGCCACCCACCGGTACGATACGGGTTTTATTGCCTTTGCCGGTGACGCGGACCGTACCTTCAGTGAAATCGACATCTTCAGGTTGCAACTTCGTCAGCTCAGTCAGTCGCAAGCCGGATGAATAGAACAGCTCGAACATGGCCAGGTCGCGCGCGGCGAGGGTGTCGGAAGAGTCGAAGGCCAGCAGTTGTGCTGTCTCATCCGGCGAAAGTGCATGCGGCAGTTTTTGTGGTGATCTGGGCACACGTATGTCCTGACAGGGATTGTCAGTGGAGTGATGATGACGTATCAGATAGCGGTAAAATCCGCGCCAGGCAGATAGCATTCGTGCCAGGCTTCTGCCGGAAAGTCCGTTGTTGTGAAGCTTGGCAATGAAATGACGGATATCGTGCGAACGCAGTTGTATCAGTATGGTATTGGAGATTTCTGTGTCAGGCTGTGCGGCAGCACAACGTGCCAGCGCTGTCAGGTCGCGCCGGTAACTGATCTGTGTTTGCGCGGAAAGGCTGCGTGTACTGGCAAGATAGACCAGATAATCTCTGATCAGAGGTGGCAGTATCTGATCCTGCCCGTCATGAGGCGGATTCTTCATGCGGAGCTGCTCCGGAGGAATGCTGGATCAGCCGTGTGATCGAACTGCTGACCAGTTCCCCCAAACGTTCCAGATAAAGTGTACCCATATCGGGGTAAAACCGCTCCACTTCCGGGCTGCTCATGACCAGCAGCCCGAAGTTATGCAGCTTTTTCAAAGGAATAATAGCGAAAGACTCCAGATATTCCGCATCTTTTTCAAACCATTGCCTGATTTCATCATCTGCCTGCGGGCCACAATAAGGATGCGTCATACCCAACGCGAGAATCCGGATATTTTCACTGACAGGATCGAACTCGGGGGAGGGGAGTTGTGTCTGCCTCCCGGATTCTTCTATCTGCCACAAACGTAACGCAACGTGCGGGATAGAAAAATCTTCGCATAAATGGTACTGCAAGCCATGTAACATTTCCGTTAGTGAGTCAAAGCCCAGCAGAGCGACAGTCAGGCGATGCATTCTCTCACCGATGGCATCATTTTTTTCCCCGACATCAATCAGCGCCTGCAGCCTGTCCTGCAGCAGACTGTTTTTTTCGCGCAGCAGTATCATTTGCCGTTCATTGATTGATATTGCACGTCCTTCATAAGGATGCGGCAACCGGAGGGTTTCCAGCAGGCCGATATGCTCCTCGAAAAACTGCGGATGATCCTGCAGATAACGGGCGACTTCCTCAGGTTTGATCATAGGTTCGGTCATATCATCAATTCAAGGCTGGTATCATACCATGACCGGACATTAGCCTGTCATAGCGGTTGTCTGTCTGCTCCAGATGCAGGAAAGACTCAGAACCTGTCACGATCTTTTAAGCACAAGCACCAGGAATAAGAGGGATGGATGAATTGCAAGCAAGTGTTAATCATTCGCTCGCAGTTTTTCCA
>JBIQJX010000034.1:17160-23408 GCA_044507105.1 Nitrosomonas sp. | reverse complement strand
TCGAGATCTTCGAGCAGAATCCGCCACGATACGCCATCGATAATAAGGTGATGAATCACGAGTAGCAGACTTTGCTGCTTGTCTGCATGCGTAATGTGAACCGCCCGTATTAGCGGTCCGTTTTCGAGATCCAGGCTGTTTTGCGCCGCTGCGCAAAGTTGTTCCAGTTCGTGCTGATCAGAGACTTCACGGATCCACAGCACCTCCTGTCCAGTGGCCGCCTGGCGCGACAGATAATGCTGCGACCAGCCTTCCGGCGCTGTTTTCCGGTAACGCAGGCGCAACGCATCATGATGAGCGATCAGTGCTGCCAGCGATGTCTCTAAATGGTTTGGTACCACCGGTTGACGCAGTCTCAGCAATAAAGACTGATTCCAGTGATGACGATCCGGAATAGCTTGTGCAAAAAAATCGGCCTGAACCGGCGTAAGCAGCACCTCGCCTGCTTCCGGTTCCCTAACGCTGACTGACGCGGGACCACCCGATACTGCGATTGACTCCGCCAGTTTTTCAATGGTCTGATGACGGAAAAGCGTTGCCGGTGAGAAGTTTATTCCGGCATTGCGCGCCCGGCTGACCACCTGCAGCGCGATAATGGAATCACCCCCCAGCTCAAAAAAATTATCCGTAATGCCAACGTCTTCGATCTTCAGCAAAGTCCGCCAGATGTCTGCCAGACGATGTTCCAGTCCGGTACGCGGCATCACGTAAGTTTTACGGTCGGGTTCCGGATCCGGCAGTGCTGCATGATCGACCTTGCCATGCGCCGTTCGCGGCAGCTGATCCACCCCCATGATGACGGACGGCACCATATAGCCGGGCAGGCGCTGCTCCAGTGCACGCTTCGCACTATCCGCCACCTCAGCAGGGTTATTTTCTGTCGCCACATAGGCAATCAGCCTGGCGCTGGCCGGTCCGCTCTGCAGCGTGACACACGCCTCGCGCACGGCGGGCAGCGCCAGCAACTGTGCTTCGATTTCACCGAGTTCAATCCGGTAACCTCTGAGCTTTATCTGACGATCGCTGCGGCCCAGATACTCCACATCTCCGCCGGGAAGACAACGGGCACGGTCACGTGTCCGGTACATGCGGCTGCCCGGCAAGCCGAAAGGATCCGGAATGAAACATTCTGCAGTCAATGCCGGGCGCTGAAAATAACCGCGCGCAAGACCACTGCCACCGATGTACAGCTCGCCCTCCACGCCATCAGGAACAATATTGAGATCACTATCGAGCACATATGCGATTCTGTCACCGACCGCCTGGCCGATGGGCGCATAAGCCGTAGTACAGGAGGTACCGGCAGATGCCGTCCATAACAGGGGTGTAATGATCGCCTCGGTGGGTCCGTAACCATTGATCAACCGCTCTGGCTGCAATCCCCGATGGATCTGCTCGACCGCTTCACGTGCTACGGCTTCGCCGCCCACTGTGCACAAGCGCACCGGCAGTTTTTCAGTGTTTTCGATTGCCCAGTCAGCTAGCTGCAGAATCGGGGCGGTCGGCGGGTAAATCAAAGTGACGCCATGGGCACGAACCGCTGCAGCCATTTCCTCGACCTCCCGGATACCGGGATCATGGATCAGCAGACGGGCGCCTGACAGCAAAGGAACCAGCCATTGCTCCACCGCCGCATCGAAAGTAAAACGCGCCCCATGCAACGCGCAATCCGCCGGTTGCAACCCGTAACAGTCTGCCGCCGCCCGACAATGCATGGCCAGCGGACCATGCGCCACGCCGACGCCTTTCGGTTGCCCGGTCGAACCCGAGGTATAAATCACATACGCCAGCTGCTGCGGGGCAACTGTGACATCCGGCAATTCCTCCGGTACTTCAGCTTCTTCCGGCAAATCCAGATAAACGCGCTCCAGCCGGGAAGGTACATCCACCTGTGATTCAAACTGTCTTTGCATCAGTATGACGCTGACGCGTGCATCGTCAAGAATATAATGTAGGCGCTCTGTCGGATAATCCGGATCGAGCGGTACATACGTCGCCCCGGCCTTCAATATTCCCAGTGCACCGATGACCAGATCCACGCCACGCTCAGCCAGCAGACCGACACGGCGCTCAGCACCTGTGCCCAGCCGCACCAGCTGTTGCGCAATCCGGTTAGCACGGCGTTCCATCTCGCCATAAATGATCTGCCGCTCCGCATCGATCAACGCTACATGGTCGGGCTGCTGCTGGGCAAGCTGGCTGATACGTGCAAAAACCGGCCTGAAAGGCTCAGCTTCGTTTCCGGTTGAAGGTTTTTTTTCCTCCGCCTGCTCCAGCTGCACCGCCCCCAGATACTGCACCGGATCATGCATCCAGTGCGCCAGGATTGTCTGAAAATGCCCCGCCATGCGCTCAATCGTCGTGCGGTCGAATAAATCCGCCGCGTAAACGAATACACCGCGGATAGTGCCATCCGGATCCTCTTCGGTTTCCAGGCTCAAATCGAATTGCGATCCACCACTGCTCCAGTCGATCCGCTCGACCTGCCAGCCGGTGGACTTTCCGAGAGCGGCATAATCCACCTGAAGATGGTTGTACAGCACCTGAAACAAGGGTGAAATGCCCAGCTCGCGTACCGGCTGCAGTATTTCCACCAGCTGGTCGAAAGGAAATTCCGCATGATCCTGTGCTGCCGCTGCCGTGACACGCACCTGTTCCAGCAGCTCCTGAAAACGTAACGATCCTTTGACCTGCATTCGCAGCACGAGCATATTCACGAATAAACCAATGATGCCTGTTGCAGCGAGCTGGTTACGGTTGGTCACCGGCACTCCTATCCGTACATCCGTCTGTCCGCTGTAACGGTAGAGCAAAGCGGTAAAAGCCGTCAAAAGACCCGTAAAGACAGTCGTACCAGCCGCCCGCATATTTTCACGAAAACGCAGGCTGGTCGCCGGGCTAAGTGAGAAGCGCACACGCTCACCCCGTCCGCTCGGCACAGCAGGACGCGGATGATCCAGCGGTAAATGGATCAATGAGTGTTCTGTACCCAGCTGTTCGAGCCAGTAGGTTTGTTGAGCTGCCAGCCTCCCCGCCCCGACTCTGCCACGCTGCCAGATTGCGTAATCCACGTAACGGACCGGCAGCCCGGGCAATTCCGGTTCGTTCCCGGCAGCCAGCGCCGTATAGATAGCCGCCAGTTCGTTCAGCAGTACATTCACCGACCAGCCATCGGCAATGGTATGGTGCATCACCAGATAGAGTTCATAGGTATCACGGCTCTGCTCGATCACCAGCAGGCGCCATAAAGGCCCTTTTGCCAGATTTTCCGGATCGAAAGGCCGCAATGCCTCTGCCAACAGGGCTGCAACGGCGGAAATCTGCTGCTGATCGGGATCGTGATCGATCGCATCAGCAACCGCCCACTGCAAATCGAGGATGGGCTCAGCAAGAATCAGCTGGCAGGGGGCTTCTGAAGATTCCGGGAATACCGTACGCAACGATTCATGCCGTTGTGCCAGCCGGAACAGTGTCTGTTCAAGGACGTTGCGCTGCAGTTTGCCGCGAATGCGTACCGCCCCGTTGATGAGATAAGCGGTACTTTCCGGTGTAATCTGATGGTGGAACCATATCCGCTGCTGCGCATAAGACAGTGGAAAATCGTCTCCGGCCTCGGAATACCGCACCAGATCAGCATCCGAACCGGCACCGGGCTTCTGCCTGACGTAATCCAGACGGGCAGCCAAGGCAGTAACAGTCGGCTTCTCAAATACCGCACCGGATTCCAGCTCAACTGCACAACGCTCACGTACAAGCGCAAGCAAATGCATGGCATCAATAGAATTGCCGCCGAGCGCAAAGAAACTGGCGCTGCGGTCAGTTACCGGCACCCGCAGGATTTCCTGAAACAGGGCAGCAATCTGCTGTTCGGTATCTGACCATTGATCTGCAGTTGCCGGTGCTGTCGGCACCTGATCAGGCGGGTATACCGCATACGGCTGCAATGTGCCCTCCTGCCAACCCAGCCAGCAGACGCGCCGCTGCAATTTACCACTGGTCGTTTTGGGTAACGTGCCGGGCGACAACAGCAAAATCACACTCGCCGGCTCCTGGTAAGCCTGTGCTAATGTTTCATTGATCAAATCGAACAGGGCCTGCGGAGAGATCAGTTTCTGCGTGCTGCGCCCGATTTCAGCAGCGATGCCGATACCTTCTCCATCCTGATGATCCACCGCAAAGGCGGCAATCCGTCCTTTACGCAATACTTCGATGTGCGTTTCCAGCAGGATTTCAAGATCCTGAGGATACAGATTCTGTCCCCGGACCAGGATCAGATCCTTGAGGCGACCGGTAATGAACAGTTCCCCGTTATGTATAAATGCCAGATCTCCGGTACGCAACCAGGATTTCCCGTTCTGGCTGACAAATCCCTCAGCGGTTGCGGCCTCGTTCTGCCAATAGCCTTGCGCGACGCTTGGGCCCGACACCCAGACTTCGCCAATTGCATGATCCTCCACAAGTTCCCCTGTTTGCGGATGCATCAGCGCCAGCGTATGACCGTCCTGCACTGCGCCGCAGTTTACGATGGGCTGTCCGGTGGCATCCGGTTCGAAATGCCCCGCTGCCATAGCTTCCGCATTGACATTGATCGCACCGGCCCCGCTGCCGGGCCGCCCGCCGGTTACCAGCAGGGTCGATTCGGCCAGTCCGTAGCAGGGATAGATCGCGTTCGGATTCAAACCCGCTGCCTTGAATTTCTGTGCAAAGGCTGCAAGGGTTTCCTGGCGAATCGGTTCCGCACCACAGAATGCAATCCGCCAGCTGCTCAAGTCCAGTGTCTCCATCGCGCTTTCGCGAATGCGCTCCACGCACAGCCGGAATGCAAAATTGGGCCCTCCACTGATACTGCCGCCGTATCGGGTAATGGCTTCCAGCCAGCGTACCGGACGCTCCAGAAAATGCATCGGCGACAGGAGCGTCAGAGTAATACCACTGTACAATGGCTGCATGAGCCCCCCCACCAGTCCCATATCATGGAACAGTGGCAGCCAGCTGACGAAACTGTCCGCTTCAGTGATTTCAAAACGCTGCCGGATTGCCAGCTCGTTAGCAATCAGATTGTCATATCCGACCATCACCCCTTTCGGAGTCGATGTCGAGCCGGAGGTGTACTGCAGAAACGCGATGCTGTTCTCACGTAATAATGGTGGCTGCCAGGAGTGTGTGGCTGCCTGATCGATTTCCTCGAACGCAATAATTTTTGCATTGAGCGAAGCAAACAGCGTCCCCATCTGCTCCGTCACTGTTTCGATCCCGTCACGCCGTGTCAGAACCAGCGCGGGCTTGCAATCTGCCGTGATTGCGCGCAAGCGCTCGCTGTATTGCGGCCGGAGACGTTCGGGCGGATAGGCCGGGACAGCAGTTACACCGGCATACAAACATCCCAGAAAGGCGATGACATACTCGGGGCCGCTCGGAAAGAGTAACAATACGCGCTCTCCGCGGCTGGTACAGGATTGCAGATACCCGGCAACAGATCGGGCATATGCATCGATTTGTGCATAGTTATACAATGAGCCAATCTGTTCACCGTCACCGAGAAAGCGTAATGCCAGCTGCTGCGGCTGGCTTGCCGCTAAACGCCGCAACCGCTCGACAATATTTTCCTGTTGTATCACATGCATGTGCATGGCCTGATTTCCTCAAAAAAAATCACTTTCCACAACATCAGCAGCGTCTGCTCAAAGCCGGCAGGCCTCAGCCATCGCCACCACGACACGACGAGGTCCCTTGAAGGGTTCACGCGCATGCGCTGTAAGCATATTGTCGAGCATCAGCACATCGCCCTGTTGCCAGGGAAATATCACTTTGTGCTTGTCGAGCACCGCTCGAATTTCATCCAGAATTGAGTCCTCAATAGGTTGACCATCACCGTAATACACATTACGTGGCAGATCTTCCTCAGCGACGATATCCAGCAGAGTCTCACGCACTGCCGTCTCCAGCGCGGAAATATGAAAAAGATGAGCCTGGTTGAACCACACCATCTCCTGTGTGCGCGGATGCCGTGCGACGCCGTGACATAGCTGGCGCGTTCGCAATTCGCCCTCTGCTTTCCATTCACATGCAATGTCATGCATCTGGCAATAACGTTCCACGACAGCACGATCATCGGTGTTGAACACTTGCGTCCACGGGACATCGAGGCCGTTACCGTAGTTGCGCACATACATCAGTCCGCGGTCGGCAAAACGATCGCGAATCTCGGGCGCAATGGACTGGTAAATCTTCCGGCTGTCCGCAATCGG
>JBIQJX010000034.1:0-17060 GCA_044507105.1 Nitrosomonas sp. | reverse complement strand
TTTCCCGGCAGCTCCACAGTCGGGAAATCTCTGCATACAGTCTTATCCCGCAATCACTCCGCACACCGGGATGCGTGCCTGCTGTGGTTTTTAAGAAGATGATTCCTGTGCGCCCTTCTCATCCATGAATCGGCGCAGACTCAACGGACGCATATCGGTCCATACTGTTTCGATATAGTCGAGACATTCCTTCTTGGTACCTGTTTTTCCCGCCTCACGCCAGCCGGCAGGAATATTTTTATACTCCGGCCATATGGAATATTGTTCCTCATGGTTCACCACCACCCGAAAAATCATTTCTTCATCATCAAAGCTCATCACCAGCCCTCATTCAAAAAAGCCTGATCCAGTCACGGACAAAATTGATCAAAATAAACTTCTCGCGGCAATATCATCATCGCTGCCCGTTTATGCGGAAAATCGAATTCCTTGAGTTTGTAAAAACCTGCCGCCTGCAGATAGTTGATCATCCTGACGTTATCCGAGCGTGGTTCTGCCACTACGTTACGGGTACGCGGATCCTCCAGGAACAGACAATGCACCAGGGATTGCAACCAGGCAGCGACGAAATGTGGTCCCCGGAAACATTCCTCGCCTACTAACATATGCAGGCCCCGATCATAATCATCAACGGGGTAAAAGGGTGCGACACGATCCTCTTTGGCCCAGTAGGCTTCAAAATAACCGAACGGCTGATCATCGAAACAACCGATGAGCGGATGCAGATGAGCATCCGCCAGCACATTCCGGATATAGCCCGCATGCTCCTCGATACTGCCTTCCAATTCCCAGAAACTGGCCACGCGCGGGGTATTCATCCAGCGATGGAATGTCTCCAGATCAGCATCCGGATCAATCGTACGAAACGAAATGACTTTACCCAGAGAAGTAATGAAGCGGCGATAGATGATTCCGCGTGGAATCTCGGCTCTGAACGGATGCCGCTTGCCGTTTGTCACCACATAATGCAGAGGACAGGGCGATGCTACCGGCATAGCCCTCCACAACTCGGATATCTGCCACAACAACTGACGAGGACATTCCAGAATCGCTGCATGATCCTCATCTGAACGAATCGGAAAACCGAGACCGCGCTGCCGCATAAAACGTGCAAGATCGGGATATTCACGCAGATCCAGTTCGATTACCCGCACCTCCGGCATTTCATCGAAAATGCAGTACAACGCCACGAGCAGGTCATATAACGGCGGGAAAATTTTGGCCGCTGAGTCGGTTGTCATACCGGCAGCAATCCGTCCCGGGCCATGGACATGCTCATCGCCATGGCGGATAAAAAGAGACAGCTCGTATTCACCTTCGACTTTCAGATGCGGATTGCTGCCAGTTTGCCAATGAACAATACGGCTGTCCCGCAGATATCGCGCTGCGCTGCATTCTTTTTGCTCAATACCGGTACCTGTGACCGGCAGGCACGCTCCTGTTTCTCTCATCAGTATTCGGCGACCGCTATAAAAACCAACATCACCATCTGTAACGCAGTGTTGCCAGAATAGTACGGCGGTTTCCATAGAAACATGCCGCATCGGCGCAAGTGGCCACATATTTATTATCAAATATATTATTCATATTCACACTCAGGCTGGCGCCCCGCAGCATACTGTGCAGATATTTCATGTCGTAGCGCACTGCTGCATCAAACAATGTATAGGAAGGCGCTTTCAGGCCGTTGACGAGGTCACCGAAATTCGATCCGACATGTCGCACCCCGCCACCAATACCCAGTCCGGCAAGCAAAGTATCGCGGAAGGTGTAATCCAGCCAGGCGGAAGTCTGATGCCGGGGAGTAAGCGACAACCGGTTACCAAGCTCATCCGGATTATTGCTTTCGGTCACTTTCGAATCGGTAAAGGAATAAGCGGCAATGAGGTCGAGACCATTGGTAAGACTTGCCTTGCCTTCCACCTCAACGCCCTGTACACGTGCTTCACCAGTTTGCACGCTGTAACCGAAACGCCCCGGCGTGAGATCAGGCGTGACGACATTCTTTTGTGTCAAATGATAAGCCGATACAGTCAGGAGGGCGTCATAGTTGAGGGGCTGATATTTGACCCCTACTTCATATTGCCTGCCGGTAGTCGGCTTGAACGGGGAACCGAAAAAATCAGTGCCTGCCACCGGTTGAAAAGATTCAGCATAACTGGCATACGGCGCGATGCCATTGTCAAACAGGTAGTTTATGCCGGTACGATAGGTGAATGCACGATCATCCTGCCGGGTGCTGGTTCTCTCATCAAAGAACATGTCGTTGATCCGTGTGCGCGCATTGGTAAAATCATAACGGATGCCCAGTGTCAGTATCCACCGGTCATACTTTATCTGATCCTGAGCATAGAGACCGATCTGGTCACGCTCCTGTTTGCTGATGTAATCAATGACCGGTGAACTGAATGGTTCACCATAAACCGGGCTATAGACATCCAGGAGCAGCATATCCTCGGAAAAACCGCGACGGTTACTGCCGGAAAGGTAACGATAATCTATACCCATCAGCAGGTTATGCCGAAGCATGGCTGTATTAAACAGACCATGCAGCTGAGTATCCATCGTAAATGTACCTGCCTTATCTTTATAGAGCGCCGCCATGCGGTCTATCGTGCGGAAATCCAGTGGAATACCGTCCTCGTCTCTCAGAAAATCAAGATAAAAGGTAGTGGGATAATTACTGGATACATCTGCGTAGCGTAAATTCTGCCGCACGCCCCAGGATTCGTTGAAACGATGGTCGAACGCATAACCGATCGTATATTGTTCCCGATTATATTTATCGAAACCAGGCTCACCGACAAAACGGCTGGTCGGTATCTTGCCGTTCGGATTCGCCAGCAGGGAACCTTCAGGAGGCAGAAACTGCAGGGAATTACCCGTTTTATCCTGCTGATAGTGGCTCAGAATCGTAAAAGTAGTATCCTTGCTCGGGCGCCAGGTAATACTGGGCGCGATGAAATAACGATCCTCATGAGCATGCTTGATCTGGGTATCACTATTACGTACCAGCCCCGTTATCCGGTAGAGAAACTGACCTTCGCTGTCGATCGGCCCGCCAAGATCAAGTCCACCCTGAATACGACCGAAACTCCCGCCGGTAATGAATGCTTCACGCACAGGTACGGCTGTCGGACGCTTGCTCATCATGGCAACCAACCCCCCCGGTCCGGTCTGGCCGTAGACGGTGGATGACGGACCTTTCAGTATTTGTACGCTCTCCATCCCATACGGTTCGATGCGAAGATTGGCATAATTCACCCCCCACAACCCCAGCCCATCAAGAAACTGCGGCGCATCAAATCCCCGGATATTGAAGTAATCATCCCGCATCACAGGACCGTACATCCCCGTCATGACACCGGGGGTATACAGTACTGCATCAGTAATATTTTGCACCAGTCGCGCATCGAGCTCGGAACGGGTAATTACATTGACTGCCTGAGGGATTTCAATCAGAGGAACATTGGTTTTGGTGGCTGTTACTGTAGTCTCGGGAAGATAACTTTCGGCAGTTGCAGAGCTGCCGGTCACGGTAATCTCCGGCAACCTTTTCGCTTCCTGCGCACCTCTTTTTTCTTGCGCCACTTTCACTTCCTCCCCCTGCACAGCTGTAAAACCCGCCACGCCCGCCAGCAAAATCAGCCAGCGCATTGTCCCAAACCAGTTCATGATCCCTCACACAATAAGTTATTGGATATGTATTATTTTTTTGATAAAACCTGAAAATAAAGCCGGTGTCTGATTCAGCTCATTTATATTGAATTCTTGCTGACATTTTGTCCGCTAGATACATCATCGAATTGATAATGCAAACGATAAACCTTCTCATTAAATATAACAAATATTTTGGAGATATTGAAATGTTTCAGCAAATATTTTTACGAACTTAGGCGCTGATTCTTCAATGATAAAAGACGCCCGAAATACCCGATCCAAAAATAGAACACGGCAAAGATGGCTTTGCCGTGCACAAAAATCAACAGATTTTTATTTTATTTCTTTCTGATCACTGCCTTAGTTTCTGACATGTTTGGCTTTCTCGGTTGTGATCTCGATACTCCAGCCACCTTTAATCTCACCGGCAAACCAGTAGTAATCATCAGCCACGATCAAACGCCATTCACCTGCCGGGGAAATTCCGTTCAGATCGCTCAGTTTAGGTCCGTTCAGCACTTTTTTATAGGTACTTGGATCTTCCGGCACTACAGTACCAAGTATTGTGGAGGGGGTCAGGCCGGCAGAGTTACGAGAAGTATTGAATGCACTGACTCCTGGAACCACGTTACCCGGAAAATGATCGGCATCCGGTGCATTGTCATAGTCTGTCGGCTTAAAAGTCCTCAGGCTTTTATCCGACCATACACCTACCCACTCATCATAGATTACTTCGTACAGCGGATTACTGGTTCTGCCGCTCAAACGACCATCATCACGTACGGAACGGGGCAGCGGCAGGATGGCGGCATCGTTGAATCTCCAATTCAGCCCCTCTGCCTTGACACCCAGCACTTCCCCTTCCGGCGTGGCGCCCGCAGCACTTACATTGGAGGCAACCATTACCCACCGGCCATCGGGGGCCACCAGCAGAATATCGACATCATTCAGATAATCATGGTGAATATCGTGAATATAGACACTGATATCAGAAATTACTGCTTTGGGACGGAAGGCGTCCTCCGGAACAGCGATCACTGATGCAGAAGGGCTGGCAACTGATACAGGCACTTCAGGCGGAAGCTGCTGAACCTCTCCGGGCTGATTCGGCGGAAGTTCGGGGTTGTACACATCGAGTAATGCCGCGCATTCCGGCTGATCTGGATTGGGGCAGGTATCCGTAATGACAATCGGAGTGGGGTTATGGAAAATGGCAGATTTACCGTAGGGAACCGATTTTGCTGCATTGGCTCCGACTGGCATAACCAGCATTGCGGACAGTACGGCCGCTGCAACTACAGCAGGCTTGAACCCGGCTTCCTTTAATACCTGAGGCGTTGATTTTTTCATATTTTCTCCATATCAATTGAACAGGGATTTTTTTCGATTGCACCTTCCCGACGCAAATCCCGATGCGTCATCAGAAGCCATTTTCTGTCCGGCAGCAATTCTCGCTGCGCACAGTAAAGAATCATCAGATACAGGTATATATCTCCCCTTGATCAGGCATGACCGCGAAGACAACCATCAGTGAATTCAATTTAAAATCAGACCAGCTATAGTGTTTTCCGACTGCCGCCGCTCGAATACGAGTGCACGCTGCCGGCAAGATTATTTTTATTTACTTATTATTAGTATATTTCTAGAATGATAACAATTATTGTTTGTATTATTAATATCGCAAAAACAAAAGTCAAGCACCTTAATCATCAAAAATCAGCAGATAAACCGTATGTCATTCATAAAGTCTTTCTACAAAAGGGATTCATTCAATCAGCCATGCAGCAGTTGATCGAACTAAGAACTAAGGGAACCGGTTAATTATTGCAAAGCTCTGATCCTCTGCGGTTCTGCTGAAAACGATAAGCGGTATCTCAGTACTGTTTCCGAATTTATATATATTCTTAGTCAGCAGGGAAAGCTTGCGCATCCTTTCAACAAATGCTAATTTTAGCGAAAATAAGAATAGGAATTGTTATCATAAATGTTCAGAAAATATAATACTTTAACAGCGAAGTGTCTTGCATTATCTGCTTTCAACAATAAAAGCGGAGCTGGCGTAATGGTTTTCACTCACAGCCTGCTTATCCGCCTATGAAAAGCAGTTACAGTAATGCGGAGATCGGCCGACCGTTCCCTCGAGCACCAGGCCAGAAGTAACATGGACATCATTTTCCTGCTGTCACAGCATCACAAAAAACTGCTGATCACAGTCATCTTTCTCAGTATCGCGACCGCAGGTTTAGGGATCGGTATCATTGCATTCATCGATGAATATTTGATTCCCGGTGCGGTAGACGCCACATTTACGCTATACGCGCAGTTCTCTGCACTCATTCTTCTGCTTTTTGTTTTTGGTACCGCGTCCCATGTGGCCGTCACCATGCTCGGCCACAAACTCGTTTACCGGATGCGCCTGACTCTGATCAAGCGCATACTTGACACCAAAGTAGAGCACCTGGAATCGTTGGGTACGGCAAAGCTGCTCGCCTCTCTCAACAGCGATACAGCCAGCATCACTTCCGCATTCATCGCCTTACCCGCTGTAATTTACGGACTAACCCTGAGTATTGCCGGATTTTTCTATCTCGCGTGGCTGGCGCCCCCTCTGTTTCTGGTTATCCTGGGCTGGCTGTCGCTGATCATTTTCGTCGCCTGGTTTCTGCTTAAACGAACTCATAGGGAAATCGGTTTCGCGCGGGAAGCTGAAGATGCGTTATACCAGGACTACCAGGCCATTCTCGACGGCCGCAAGGAACTCAGACTCAATCGTGACCGTGCCCGTAAATTCTATAGTGAAGAATTCAGCCGGAATGCCGGCAGGAATCGCGATCACGATATTCGCGCCGACATTTACAATGGCATCAATGACAACTGGGTGAATGCAATGATATTAGGATCTATCGGGCTGGTGTTTCTGCTGGCCCACGGAACCTCCTGGGCATCGGCCAGCGTTGCCATCACCTTTGCGCTGACTATCCTGTTTCTCCGCACCCCCTTATCCAATCTGGTCATGGCGGTCCCCGCGCTGGCGGCAGGAAACGTTGCTCTATCCAAACTGAAATCTCTTGATCTCGCCGAGTATCGACCGGAATTTACCGATCACGGTACTGTAGCACTGCCAGCCGACTGGAAAACGCTTTCTCTGGAGGGTATTCATTACCAATATCAGGCCGACAAAGGTGATGCAGGATTCTCCATCGGGCCTCTGGATCTGGATATCCGCCGTGGTGAAACGATTTTTATCATTGGGGGAAACGGCAGCGGGAAATCGACGCTCGTCCGCATTCTGGTCGGACTATACGATGCACATGCGGGGCAAATCCGGGTAGAAGACCGGATTATCGATGAGGCACTGCTCCCTGCTTTTCACCGTTTGTTTTCCACCGTTTTTTCCGATTTCTACCTGTTCACCACCTTGCTGGGACCTGAAGGCAAAAGCCTGCCTGCAAAAGAGATCGATATCTGGCTGACCGCACTGGCCATGGCCGGGGTTGCAAAGGCAGATGCCGGCAGACTGACCAATATACAGCTGTCACAGGGGCAAAGAAAACGTCTGGCATTACTGGTGGCAATCCTGGAAAAACGCCCCATCCTGGTACTCGATGAGTGGGCAGCCGACCAGGACCCGCAATTTCGCCGCATTTTTTATACCACACTGCTGCCGGAACTGAAAAACCGGGGAATCACCATTATTGCCATCACTCATGATGATCACTATTTTCATGTCGCAGACCGTATTTTAAAAATGGACAACGGGCAACTGCAGGAACTCCACCGGGATCACCATTCACGCCCCCCTCTATCGGTAGTGGATTACTGCTGACATCATGTCGACGTTAAAAAAAATCAGTTTGCTATTCTTCAGCGGCGTGGTCTTGTTGATACTGATGGCATCGCTGGCACTCTTTGCTTCTCTTCCGCGTTATAACGCCACCCACATACTGCCGGGACTGCAGCACGCCGTGGAAATAATACGTGATGAGCAGGCGGTTCCCCATATCTATGCAGAAAATGAGCTCGATGCGTATTTTGCGCTGGGCTTTATCCATGCCCAGGACCGGCTCTGGCAAATGGAATTCAATCTGCGTGCCGCTACCGGCACCCTTGCGGAATGGTTTGGCAGCAGTATGCTGCCAGTTGACCGCTTTCAGCGCAGCCTCGGCCTGACTGAAGCGGTTGACCAGGATCTTGATCAACTCGATTCTGAAACACGCGCCATCCTGAGCGCGTATGCCGAAGGAGTAAATGCATATTGCAGCGAAATACAGGTGCTGCCTCCTGAATACCTGCTGCTGGCAATCTCTCCCCGTACTTGGGAGGCACGCGATTCTTTGCTGCTGCTCAAGCAGATGGCATGGCAGCTGTCGCGAAATTACTGGGATGAATTACTGCACGTCGCACTTGGCCGGTATCTTTCGGGTCAGGAATTGAATGATTTTCTCTCTCTATCCCCGGATGATCCGCCCCTCCCTTCTCTTCGGGATATCGAATCTCTCTATCCGCACCTTGCTGATTTTGCCCGAACCATTCTCAGTCAGACTGCTCTGAAGCCTTCTGCCGGCATCGGTTCCAATAACTGGGCCATTACCGGCTCCCGTACCGTGAGCGGCAAGCCACTACTTGCCAATGATCCTCATCTGAAGCTGTCTGTCCCCGCGCTCTGGTACCTTGCCCATATTTCCGTGCCGGGAATGAATGCAGTGGGAGCAACCCTGCCCGGTATACCGGCAATCATACTCGGGCGCAACGATTCCATTGCCTGGTCTTTCACTAATACCGGCGCCGACAGCCAGGATCTGTATCTGGAACGGTCACCCGCCGATCAACCGGAATATTACGAAACACCGGAAGGGAAAGCGCTTTACGCCACCCGCACTGAAACGATCAGGGTACGCGGCGCCGCGGATGAACAAATTACGATCCGGCGCAGCCGGCATGGCCCTGTTATCTCCGACAGCGACGAAGAAATCCGTTCACTGATGCCGATTCCTCACATGTTATCTCTGGCTTTGAACTGGGTCGGCCTACACCCTGGAGATACCACGCTACAGTTTTTTCTCAAAGCAAGCCGTGCCAACTCGGCAGACGATCTGCTGAATGCCTCACGTGATTATCAGGCTCCCCTGCAGAATATCGTCTATGCCGATAACACCGGCACTATTGGCTTCATCGCGGCCGGACGCACACCGATACGCAATCCGGAAAACGGCTTGCACGGCCGTATTCCTGCCCCCGGCTGGCTGACCCGTTATGACTGGCAGGGATTTATCGCTTTTGAACAGCTCCCGCAGGAATACGCTCCCTCTTCTGAATACGCGGTCACCGCTAACCAGAAAATCACGCCACCCGGTTATCCCTATCTCATCGCTGCTGATTGGGCACTGCCTTACCGGGCAGAACGCATAACAAGGCTGATCAGCAACGGGACAAACCATAATGTGGCTGATTCCCGGGCAATTCAGCTGGATATCAAAAGCACTATTGCTGAACGTTTACTGCCGCGACTGTTGCAGGCCCAGACACAGGATCCATTCGAGCAAAAAATACTGGACCAGTTAAAACAGTGGGACTTCAACATGCACCGTGATTCTCCAGAACCGCTGATTTTCGTCGAATGGATACAACAGCTCGCCGCTCTGCTGTACAAAGACAAATTCCGGGAGTTATACGATCTGATCGGCGATGCTCACCCCGAATCCCTGATTCACGTACTGAACGATCCGGATGCCCAAACGCGCTGGTGCGCGGATAAAGCTATCACCCCCGCTTCCGGTTCTTGCAACCGCCTCATAGAAAACGCATTGCGTACCACGATTGCACGGCTCAGTGAACGCTATGGCACCGACCCTGCTACCTGGTCCTGGGGCCATGCGCATATCGCAACAGCACATCATCCGCTTCTGGGAAAGCTCCCGGTTTTGGAGCGCCTGACCAGCCTCCTCAGCCCCCGGCCTGGCGGGTGGGATACCGTGAATGTGAGCGGTTATGTTTATGACGAAGAAAATCTCGTCTATAGAGAAAAAGTCGTACCCGGTCTGCGTGCAATTTATGATCTAGCGAATCCGGAAAATTCGATTTTTTCAATGGGCGGCGGCCAATCAGGACACTTTATGTCGCCCTACTACAACAACCTGACTGCCGGATGGGCCGCAGGACATTACTTCCCGATTCACACCAGTCATGACCGGATTTCATCCAATGCAGCCGGTCGACTGATACTGAATCCTTCCATAGAACCTACTCAATCTGCAGAGAAAAATTGACATGAAAGAAGAAACCTCGGATTTTCCTGATTTGGCAGGCGTCGGCGTCGGCCCCTTCAATCTCAGTCTTGCAGCCCTGCTGGCACCATTGCCTGGAGTCACCAGTCGCTTCTTCGATCGCCGGCGGGCATTTGCATGGCACCCTGGCATGATGTTACCTGGCACACGCATGCAAACCTCTTTTCTAAAGGATCTCGTCACCCCGGTCAGTCCAACCAGCCCTTATAGTTTTCTGGCGTACCTGGTTGCTCATGGTCGGTTTTACCGGTTTCTGCACGCGGAATTTCCTCGTGTACGCCGGGCGGAATTTGCAGATTATTTACGCTGGGTTGCAGAACAGTTGCCAAATCTGTCATTTGGCAGAAAGGTGGTTGAAATCGATTTCGATCATCATGGGTTTTCTCTCGGTTTCGATGATGGACACCGGATCCGGTCGAAACATCTAGCCGTGGGTACCGGCGTTGTACCTTATATCCCCACATGGGCTCATATGCACATGGGTCAGGATTGTCTGCACAACAGTCACTATATGGGCAGCGATCTCCAACTGCACGGCCGGCGGGTATCCATCATCGGTGGAGGACAAAGCGGCGCAGAAATTTTTCTCGATATCCTGTCAGGAACCCACGGCAGGCCTGAAGAAGTTACCTGGATCAGCCGCCGCCCCAATCTCGAACCGCTGGATGAAACCACCTTTACCAATGAATATTTCACTCCTGACTATGTGGGCAATTTTTATCGACAGACAGAGACCCGCCGCAGTAGCATCGTCCGGTCACAAACTCTGGCCGGGGATGGCATTTCTCCTCACACTCTCAGCGAACTGTCACAGTTCCTTTATGACAACGATTTTCTGAATTCGCAAAACTGCCCCTATAACTATCGCATCATGACAAATCGGGAGGTGCGGCGTATGACACGCGGCCAAACCAACTGGCAATTACAAATGCATAACCGGTTTGATGAGTCTGATGAATATGTGTCTGCAGATGTGGTAATACTGGCAACCGGTTACAGGCAGGCGCTGCCTGATTGTCTCGCACCGCTTACTGAACGGTTTGAGCGTGATGGCGAAAATAATGTACGACTGACTGAAGATTACCGAGCCCTCTGGGATGGACCAGCAGCACATCAGATTTACATGATAAACGCCGGCTTGCGAACACACGGCATTGCCGATCCGCAACTGAGCCTCACTGCCTGGCGTGCAGCAGTCATTGTCAACAGCCTGCTCAATCAGAAAATATACCGCACCGAATTCGTACCTTCGTCCCTGAGCTGGAGTAAAACCTGCGATACTGCCGAGCCTGAAAACAATGATCACCCTGCGTCGTCGGCATTCCCGCTGTATGCCGAACATAAATGATCCGAATCATGCAACCGCTCCTCGGCATTCACTCCGGCTCCATCTTGCTTTGTGCCAGACGCTCTATCAAAACAGATAAAAATCTCTCCTCTGACTGACGAAGGAAAAAATGCCCTCCCTCGAACCAGTCGAGTGTAAACGATCGGCTGGTTTCCCGTTGCCAGGCGTACAATTCCGACGCATCAATGCTGTCTGCCCGTCCTCCGAAGGCATGAACTGGCACCGGTAACCGCAATAATCGTTCATATCGGAAGCTGCCGCAGATACGATAATCCGCTCTCAATAAATCCAGCGTCATTGCCAGCAGCTCCGGCTCATCGAACGCTGCTTCCGGGGTACCGCCCAGCTCACGCAGATCCGACATCAGCGCATCGTGATCCTGCATTTCGGCATAACGTTCACTATCCTGACAAACCGGTGCCCCGCAACCTGCTACCAATAATGCGAGGGGAGGAACTACTTTGCGGGCAAGCAACTCGCGAACGATGCCATAGGCCAGCAGAGCCCCCATGCTGTGACCAAACAAGGCATATTGCCCCGAGGATACAGACATCACCCTGTCACACAAATCAGCCGTCAATGTCCTACAGTCTTCCTGAAAGGGTTCCCTCATCCGGCTGCCACGGCCGGGTAATTCAACCGGCTCTATCGTTATCCAGCCGGGTACCAGCCGCCGCCAGCGCAGATATACTGCTGCACTGGCACCTGCACAAGGCAGACAGAAAAGTGTCACCGATCCAGCCATCGATCTCAGGCGCCCTGCAGGACAGCAGCCCGCCAGCCTGTCTCCCACGAATATTTATCCATACCCTTCCACCTGAAAACTGCAACTGGCGGCACACTGACACGCGTAGCGGCTTCACCCGGCATGCCAGCACAACCAAAGACTCCAGACTCGCTATCCATCATAATTTCCAAAGGCTGACAAGCAGATCAATTGCGGTTTCCCGCTCCCCATGATCCGACAAAACAGCAGTATACCGTCTCGTACTGATAGGATCGGCCTGATGCTGCAGAGCCCCAGGATTGACTGAAATTGTGTTGACACCAGTGCTATAATTTTGCTGATTTCACCGGTAATACCGCCTGTTTGTTCAAGGCCATCTGTTTCCCGCATCCGGATTCAGATCTCCGCGGGATGATTTATTTCCGGCTTCTGTACCGCATACCTGACGATGTGTAAGAGTTGATCATGGCAGCCCACCAGGATCACCTCATGCACTTGCGTATGTATGTATGACATCGATTAATCTGTTGGAGGAATGATGAGCCACACACTGTATGAAACCAGAACGCAGCGCGTACAGCGCTGTGAACTGGCTGTTCCCGGTTCCCGCCCTGAAATGTTCGAAAAAGCACTAAACAGCGGCGTGGATTTTGTGTTTCTGGATCTGGAAGATGCGGTTGCACCGGATGACAAGCTACAGGCACGCCAGAATATCATCCAGGCAATCAACGACCTCGACTGGAACGGGCACGGCATTACTCTTTCCGTACGTATCAACGGTCTGGATACCCAGTATATGGTACGCGATGTGGTCGATCTGGTCGAACAGGCCGGGCACAAGATCGACACACTCCTGATTCCCAAAGTAGGGGTTTATGAAGATATTTACATGGTGGAAGCCATGCTCAGTCAGCTCGAGATGCAGCAGGGACTGAAAAACCGGATTGGTATCGAAGCCCTGATCGAAACGGCACTGGGTATGGCCAACGTTGAAGACATTGCCCGCAGGGGAGCAGCCGGCCGCCTGGAAGCGCTGCATTTCGGGGTAGCCGATTATGCCGCAAGTAATCGTGCCCGCACTACCAATATTGGCGGACTCAATCCGGATTACCCGGGTGACCAGTGGCACGCTGCCATCAGCAGGATGACAGTAGCCTGCCGTGCATTCGGTTTGCGGCCTATTGACGGTCCCTTTGGTGATATTCAGGATCCGGAAGGTTTCAAACAGGCTGCCAGGCGGGCGGCGGCACTGGGTTGCGAAGGAAAATGGGCAATTCATCCGTCCCAGATTGCACTGGCGAATGAAGTCTTCACCCCTCCTGCTGCTGAAGTCGAAAAAGCAAAACGTATACTCACGGCGTTGAAAGAAGCGGCTGCACAAGGAAAAGGGGCTGCCTCGCTCGATGGACGGTTAATTGATGCCGCATCGGAAAGGATGGCCAATAATATCGTCAACATGGCAGAAGCCATTGCCGCCAGAAGCAAGTAAATAATCCTGAAAACCGCAGTTAATTTTACTCTATTCTCTGACAACCATGAATAGTGGGTTTGTTGCTTACCTCCCTATCAGCCGGGTGGATGAGATTACTGCGTACCTGCTGCTACGCTCCTGGCAGGTGCTGCCTGTGTTGCTTTCATTTCAAAACAACTCTAGTGCTTCAGCATGCCTTGTCATGCGCTGATGCGCCCGATTGCGGTTTCCAGGATAATACGGCACACCATGATTCCAGAAAATTTACGGGAGAAAAATAATGGATATCCATGAATATCAGGCCAAGGAAATCCTGGCTGAATACGGTGTTAAGCTGGCGGAAGGCGGACTGGCACATACAGTGGAAGAAGCAGTTCAGCGCAGCCGGGAGATTGGCGGGAATGTGTGGGTGGTCAAGGCACAAATCCATTCCGGCGCACGCGGCAAAGCAGGCGGCATCAAACTGTGCCGGACCCATGAGGAAATAGAAACGGCTGCTGAACCCCTGCTGGGCAAACGGCTGACCACTCACCAGACCGGACCGGCCGGTAAACTCTGTTCGAAACTATATATCGAGACGGGCACCGATATTGCCAGAGAGCTGTATCTCGCATTCATGATCGACCGCAGTCATGAACGTATCGTCATGGTGGGTTCTGCACAGGGAGGAATGGATATCGAGACCCTCGCCGCCACGAACCCGAACGCCATCAAAAAAATCCATATTGAACCTGCTGTCGGTCTGCAAGATTTTCAGGCAAGAACCATGGCTTTTGCATTGGGGCTGGGTGAAGAACTGCTCAATCACGCCGTCAAAACTATCAGAAGCTGTTACCGTGCCCTGCGTGATCTGGATGCCAATATACTCGAAATCAATCCGCTGGTCGTCACCCGCAACAACGAGCTAATCGCACTGGATGCGAAAATGAGCTTCGACGAAAATGCGCTGTTTCGGCGCCATCGGATTGCCGAATTACGTGATAACACCCAGATCGATCCGCGTGAAGTCGCCGCAGCAGAATCCGGGCTGAGTTACGTCGGGCTGGATGGCGATATCGGCTGCATGATCAATGGCGCAGGACTTGCAATGGCCACCATGGACATGATCAAACTGGCCGGCGGCGAACCGGCTAATTTTCTGGATGTCGGCGGTGGTGCCTCGGCAGAACGGACCGAAAAAGCGTTTCGGCTGGTACTGGCTGATCAGGGCGTGAAAGCCATGCTGGTCAATATTTTTGCCGGTATCAACCGCTGTGACTGGATCGCCGAAGGCGTAGTCCAGGCGGTACGTAATATCGATATGACCGTACCGCTGGTCGTTCGTCTCTCCGGCACCAATGTGGAGGAAGGCCGCCGTATCATTGCCGATAGCGGTCTGCCGATCACTACCGCGGAAACGCTGGCCGATGCGGCAGAAAAAGTGGTACAGGCACGGAATCAGGCGGTTGCAGCCTGAGCAATACAAATACAGAAAAAAGGGGAACAGAAAAGTGGCAATTCTGATCAACGAGCAGACGCGAATCATCGTGCAGGGTTTTACCGGTCGGATCGGCACCTTCCATGCTCAGGAAATGATCGATTACGGGTCCAATGTCGTGGGAGGCGTGACACCTGGAAAAGGCGGGCAAAAACATCTGGGCCTGCCGGTATTCAATACCGTCCGCGAAGCAGTCGAGCAGGTCGGAGCAGAAGCCAGTATCGTATTCGTCCCGCCGGCATTTGCGGCTGACTCGATTATGGAAGCCGCCGATGCCGGTATCAGGTACTGTGTTTCGATCACCGACGGCATCCCGACACAGGATATGATGACCGTCAAAAATTTTCTGCGGCGTTTACCAAGAGCAAACAGAATGATGCTGACCGGCCCCAACTGCTCGGGCACGATCAGTCCGGGACGCGCGATGCTCGGAATCATGCCGGGGCACATCTATACACGCGGCATAGTCGGCGTGGTCGGCCGCTCCGGAACGCTCGGTTATGAAGCGGCTGATCAGATGCGGCGGCTGAATATCGGCATCTCCACCTCGGTCGGAATCGGTGGAGACCCGATCATCGGCAGTTCACATAGGGATGTACTCGAGAAACTGGAAGAGGACCCGGAAACCAAAGTCACGCTGATGATCGGCGAAATTGGCGGCCCCATGGAAGTCGAAGCCGGCCTGTTCGCCAAAGAAAACATGAACAAACCCCTGATTGCCTATATCGCCGGCCTGACCGCCCCCCCCGGAAGACGGATGGGACACGCTGGAGCAATCATTTCCTCAGCCGGTGAAAGCGCAGCGGAAAAAGTGGAAAAACTGAAAGAACTGGGCGTTACTATTTGTCCGACCCCGTCCTTGATGGGAGAAACCGTCGCAAAAGTTTTGGCTGGACTTTGATAGCATAAGAGCTACATCATCAAAAAGCTAATTGATTGAAGATCACACAATTCGATGGAATTACCGGGAACATTTATCCGATAATTCTATCGATCCCCCAGAGTTATCTGGGCAAGTATTACAAAATAAGCACATACAGTCAGCGAGAAAATGAAACTCTATCAATTACACTCCGCAATGAGTGAAACCCTGATTTTTTAAAATCCATTCCAGTATGCCGTAATCTTCTCTCGTGCTACATCGCCCCCTGTTCAATTTATAGCGTTTCTCGTTGAAAATATTAAACCTTTTTCAGCAAAGTAAAAATTACACGAGTGGGAAAGCCGTAAATGTCAATTCGACCTAATACTGATTAGGTAGTAATCATCACGATGCCGCAAGCAGAAACCAATTCCGGTGAGATTCTGGTATTGGTTGCTGTCCAAGATAATTTCAGTGATAATTGCGCTCATCAAAGAATAAACAACTAAGAGCCGGGATGGCGGAATTGGTAGACGCACGGGACTCAAAATCCCGCGATGGTGACATCATGGGGGTTCGATTCCCCCTCCCGGCACCAAATAGGCGTTTCAGATAGTTTCACAAAGTATCAAATCCATTGGATCTATTGGGTTTCACTGGATCTGATAGTATCATAACGTATCTGGACATCTCATCAGATTGATAGCATTTATGATGGTACTTTACATACCATTAGACCAGATACCATCAAATGCTTACGGATACCGCGGTACGTAACGCTAAACCCTCCGGCAAACCTTACAAAATAGCTGATCGTAATGGTCTGTATCTGCTGGTATCTCCTGCTGGCAAATACTGGCGAATAAATTACCGGGTCCACGGCAAACAAAAAACCTTGGCCCTTGGTGTTTACCCGGCAGTCACCTTGGCTGATGCCAGAAAAAAAACGGGATGAAGCACGTAAGCTTCTGGCTGATGATATCGATCCTTCACTCGTCAAACGTGCCACGAGACAAGCCAATAAGCCGCACGCGAAAACACCTTCCAGGCCATAGCGCTGGAGTGGCATACCAGACAATCAACCACCTGGGCACAAACGACCAGCGCGAATATCAGACGGTGCCTGGAGGTGGATATTTTCCCGTGGCTGGGTGACCGGCCGATCAAAGATATCAATGCCCCTGAACTGCTGACAGTGTTGCGCCGGATAGAAGGCCGTGGCGCGCATGAG